>NZ_JBEXUS010000148.1:0-17883 GCF_040614455.1 Nocardia sp. NPDC005978 | reverse complement strand
CCGATCGCGCTCGCACGATCGGCTCGGGCCCGAGTGGCTCGCCCTTGTACCGCACGAGCCGGAGAATTGCCGTGCGCCGCGGGACGCCCGGCGCGGACGGCTCCCCGCGCAGGGTTCGCCCCGCGCGGGGCCGTACACCGTAATCCCGCGTACCACCCGGTACTCCGGGCAACACCCGGCGAAATCCCTTGTGCCCTCCTAGAATTACCGGGCATGTCAGTCCGCCGTCATGTCGGTGTGACACCGTGCGCCACGTGATCGCGCATCGTGTACGCCCGCTGCTGGCCGCCGCGTTGCTCGCGCTGGCCGGTTGCTCCGGTGACGGCGGCATCGACGGGCCCGGAACCGGCACCGCCGGAACAACTTCCGCCCCGACAGTCACCGCACCCGCGAGCACGAGCGCCGCCGCGCCCACCACCACCACCGCGTCCGCCCAGCACCTCCTGCCGGGCATGCCCGCGCCGCTCTCGGCGACCGACGTGTACGCCGCCACCCGCGAACTCGATCCGACCGTGCTGGGCCACCTGCCGCGCGTCTACGTGCCCAACAGCGAGTCGCACACCATCACCGTCATCGACCCCGCCACCTTCCGGGTCGTGGACTCCTACCCGTCCGGCGGCATCGAACCGCAGCACGTCGTGCCCTCCTACGACCTGCAGACGCTCTACGCCAACAACGATCTCCCGATCGGCGGCGGCAGCCTGCTGCCCATCGACCCGCGCACCGGCGAACCCGGCACGCCGATCCCGGTCCGCGATCCGTACAACATGTACTTCACCCCGGACGGCCGCTACGCGCTCGTGGTGGCCGAGGCCGACCGGTCCCTGGACTTCTACGATCCGCACACCTGGCAGCTCTCGCACGCCATCGCCGTCCCCGACTGCGGCGGGGTGAACCACATGGACTTCACCGCCGACGGCCGCACCGCCCTGGTGAGCTGTGAGTTCAGCGGGCGCATGGCGGTGGTGGACATCGCCGGGATGCGCCTGGTCCGCATGATCGACCTGCCGCAGGGCCGCTCGGGCAAGCCGCAGGACGTCAAACTCTCCCCGGACGGGCGCACCTTCTACGTCGCGGACATGATCGCCAACGGCATCTACGTCTTCGATGCCGCGACCTTCGAGAACACCGCCTTCGTGCCGACCGGGCACGGTGCGCACGGGCTCTACGTCACCCGCGACTCCCGGGCGATGCTCATCACCAACCGGCACGCGGGCTCGATCTCGGTGTGGGATTTCGCGGCGGGCGGGCTGGTGCGCACGTGGCAGCTGCCCGGCGGCGGCAGTCCGGATATGGGCAATCTCTCCGCCGACGGGCGCGTCTTCTGGGTGTCGGGGCGGCACCACGGCGAGGTCTACGCGATCGACGTGGTCGAGTGGAAGCTGTTGGCGCGCATACCCGTCGGGCGCGGCGCGCACGGACTCACGGTCTGGCCGCAGCCCGGCCGGTACTCGACGGGTCACACGGGGGTGATGCGCTGACGACTCCCGGGTATCGATATTTTTTCGGTGCGAGGCCCGCGAAGGCCGGGGAAATGGCTCCCCACCTGCGGGTTTCTACTGGCGTGCAGTCAATAACCGTACTCACGAGTAGCACCTACGGGATTAACAGACGGCACTGGTACTGGTTACACTCCCCGGCATGACGAGTGTCCAGCAGCAGCCTTCGCCGGGGTCGGCGGGCGCCCCAGATATCCACACGACCGCCGGGAAGCTGGCTGATCTGCGGAACAGGCTCGATGAAGCCCAGCATCCGATGGGTGAAGCCGCCGTCGACAAGGTCCACGCCAAGGGCAAGATGACCGCGCGCGAGCGCATCCTCGCCCTGCTCGACGAGGGTTCCTTCGTCGAGCTCGACGCGCTGGCCCGCCACCGCAGCGTCAATTTCGGCCTGGAGAACCAGCGTCCGCTCGGCGACGGCGTGGTGACCGGTTACGGCACCATCGACGGCCGCGACGTCTGCATCTTCTCCCAGGACGTCACCGTCTTCGGCGGCTCGCTCGGCGAGGTCTACGGCGAGAAGATCGTCAAGGTCATGGACCTGGCTCTCAAGACCGGCCGTCCGCTCGTCGGCATCAACGAGGGCGCGGGCGCGCGCATCCAGGAGGGCGTCGTCTCCCTGGGCCTCTACGGCGAGATCTTCCACCGCAACATCCAGGCCTCCGGCGTGATCCCGCAGATCTCGCTCATCATGGGCCCGGCCGCCGGCGGCCACGTGTACTCCCCGGCCCTGACCGACTTCGTCGTCATGGTCGACCAGACCTCGCAGATGTTCGTCACCGGACCCGACGTGATCAAGACCGTCACCGGTGAAGAGGTCACCATGGAGGAGCTGGGCGGCGCCCAGACCCACATGGTGAAGTCCGGTGTGGCGCACTACGTCGCCTCCGGCGAGCAGGACGCCCTGGACTACGTGAAGGACCTGCTGGGCTACCTGCCGAGCAACAACCGCGCCGAGGCCCCCCGCCACGCCGCCACCGACCCGATCGTCGGCGCCATCGAGGAATCCCTCACCGAGGACGACCTCGCGCTCGACACGATCATCCCGGACTCCCCGAACCAGCCGTACGACATGCACGAGGTCATTCGCTCCCTCGTGGACGACGACGAGTTCCTCGAGGTCCAGGCCGAGCGCGCGATGAACATCATCGTCGGCTTCGCCCGCATCGACGGCCGCAGCGTCGGCTTCGTGGCCAACCAGCCCTCGCAGTTCGCGGGCTGCCTGGACATCGACGCCTCGGAGAAGGCCGCGCGCTTCGTGCGCACCTGCGACGCCTTCAACATCCCGATCATCACCCTGGTGGACGTTCCGGGCTTCCTGCCGGGCACCGGGCAGGAATACAACGGCATCATCCGCCGCGGCGCCAAGCTCCTTTATGCCTACGGTGAGGCCACTGTGGGTAAGATCACAATCATTACCCGCAAGGCCTACGGTGGCGCCTACGACGTCATGGGTTCCAAGCACATGGGCGCCGATGTGAACCTGGCCTGGCCGACCGCCCAGATCGCTGTCATGGGCGCCTCCGGCGCGGTGGGCTTCGTCTACCGCAAGCAACTCAAGGACGCGGCCGCCGAGGGCGCCGACGTCGACGCGCTGCGCCTGGAACTTCAGAACGAATACGAGGACACCCTGGTCAACCCGTACGTGGCCGCCGAGCGCGGCTACGTCGACGCGGTCATCCCGCCCTCGCACACCCGCGGCCAGATCGTGTCGGCGCTGCGGCTACTCGAGCGCAAGATGGTGACCCTGCCGCCGAAGAAGCACGGCAACATTCCGCTCTGAATCGGCGATAACCGCGGTATGCGGCGCACACTGTGGACAGGGCCCCGGTACGGCTCGTGCCGTGGCCCTCGTACCGCGCAAGATCGCCCCATCCGAGCAAAGATGGTAGGAATCGTCCCTCGCCCCTCGGGGGACGTAACGAATACCGTTCGCGGATCCGAACAACCATCCGTGAACCCGCCGCGTTACCCGCGTGGCAATTGGACAGGAGGACTGGCGCTGTGACGACCATGGCTGACGAAGAAATACTGCGCGCCGCCGAACTGGATCTAGCCGTCGATGGATTGACGGAAGCGGTCGAAACGGCTGTGGCCGATGCCGAACCGTCGAGCACGGGTCCGATCGTTCAGGTTCTGAAGGGCAATCCCACCGATCTCGAACTGGCCGCCCTGGTCGCGGTCATCGCCGCCGCCGCGAGCGTGCCCGCCGGCTCCGGCGCGAGCGGCCCCCTGGACGCTTGGGGGCGTCCCACCCTGCTGCATCGCGGCTCCTCGCCGTTCTCCCCGTACGCCTTCCCGGCGCTGTCGCACCTGCGCGACTGAACTCGGTGACGACCTTCGTACTGGCGTCACAATCCCCGGCCCGGCTCGGCGTCCTGCGCACCGCGGGCGTCGAACCGGTGGTGCGGGTGTCGAACGTGGACGAGGACGCGGTGGCCGCGGCGCTGCCGCCCGGCACCGCACCCGACCGGGTGGTCATCGAACTGGCCCGGGCCAAGGCGCTCGACATCGCCGCCGGGATCGGCGGCGAATTCCCCGATTCCGTTGTGGTGGGCTGTGATTCGATGCTGCTCGTGGACGGCGAGCTGCAGGGCAAACCACTCACCCCCGAGGTGGCGCGCAAACGCTGGGCCGTGATGGCCGGGCGCAGCGCCGACCTGCTCACCGGCCACTGCGTACTGCGCCTGCGCGACGGCGAGATCGTCGGCGAGGCCGCCGACTGCAGCACCACGACGGTGCACTTCGCCGAACCCGATCCTGCCGAGCTGGAGACCTACATCGCCACCGGCGAGCCACTGCAGGTGGCCGGGGCCTTCACCCTCGACGGCCGCGGCGGCTGGTTCGTCGAGCGCATCGAGGGCGACCCCTCCAGCGTGATCGGTATCGGTCTACCGCTGGTTCGTCGACTGCTTGCCCAGGTGGGGGTCGGTGCTACGGAGCTGTGGAGCGACCCGGTTCGCTGATGGCGCTATCCGCGGTTCCTCCCCGGCCTCGCCGTTCACCCCGGGCACGCCCTCGGCCGCCCGGGCCTTGATCAGCTCCAGCCGCGTCACGCACAGCTCCGGTTCGACGAACGGGTGCAGCCGTACTGTGACGGTGTCGCGGGCGCCGTTGTGGTCCAGCACTTCCCGGATGAGTCCCAGATGGACGCCGCACACCACTTCGGAATGGGTGCGGGCCAATTCGCGCAGCGGGCACGCGGTGAGCCGGATGAGCGACTGCTCCTCGGTCTCGTCGGCGTGGTCGCGTTCGGGCGCGAATCCGAGTTCGGAGGCGACCGTGATGGTCAGATCGCGCGCGTCCTCGAGAGTTTCGATGGGCTGATCCACCGATTCCAATTTCGAACCCCACGCGCGCCCGGCCGCAATGGCGGCGTCCGAGCGCCTGCGCGGATCGCTGCCGAGCTGATCGGCCAGGACCTGCGCCAATTCCTGATAACCCACCGATCGCTGCACGGCGGTATAGCCGATGCGCGGGCGGCCGCGGCCGCGTGGGGGCTGCTGGAATTGACGGACCAGCGATTCACGCGTGAGGACGTCCAAATGGAAACGAACCGTAGTCACATGTTGGCCGGTGACTCGCGCGAGTTCCTGCGCGTCGAGAGGCTCGCTGGCGCCACGTAGGATCGCGAGCAGTCGTCGTCGCGGCCAAGAATCGGACATAGCTCACCCCTCCTCCCGGGAGACTTTATCGGATGAAGCTGCGCTTAATTCGCCCAATCACCCGATTCGTGATCTGAAACGAGTTTCGTTACCGCCACACGCCTACGATCGTTGTCGAGATTCCAACCGTCGATACCCAATCCACCACGCGTGAAGGAACACATCGTGCCCGTTGCTTCGGATCCGCATCCATCGTTCGGCTCCTACGCACATCCTCACCGACTAGTAACCACAGAATGGCTGTCGGCAAACATCGGCGCGCCGGGGATCAAGATCGTGGAGTCCAACGAAGACATATTGCTATACGACATCGGGCATGTCCCGGGCGCCATCAAGATCGATTGGCGAACCGAGCTCATCGACGGCCGCACCCGCGATGTGGTCGACGGTGAAACCTTCGCCGCGCTGATGCGCGCCAAGGGCATCGGCCGGGACGACACCGTCGTTCTCTACGGCGATCGGGCCAACGGCACCGCGGCCGCCGCCCTGTGGGTGTTCGCCCTCTTCGGACACGAGGACGTGCGCCTGCTGGACGGCGGGCGCGACGCCTGGATCTCCGAATCCCGTGACGTCACCTTCGACGTGCCCTACCCGATCCACGGCGAATACCCGGTGGTGGACCGGGACGACAAGCACGCCCGCGCCTTCCGTGCCGATGTCATCGCCCACCTCGGCGGCCCGCTCATCGACGCCCGCGTGGCCGAGGAGTACACCGGCGAGCTCGTCATCCTGGACCGTCCCGAGGAGCAGGCCCTGCGGGTCGGCCACATCCCGACCGCGGTGAGCATCCCGTGGAGCGCCTCGATCGCACCGGATTCTCGATTCCGCTCCCGCGCGGAGCTCGATGTCATCTACGGTGAGGTGTCCGCGGGCACCGCCCCCATGGTGTACTCCCGTATCGGCCGCTGGTCCGCCCTAACCTGGTTCGTCCTCACCTACCTCGTCGGTGTTGAAGGCGTCCGCAATTACGACGGCTCCTGGACCGAATGGGCCAACGCCGTGGGCGCGCCAATCGTCACCGGTGAAGACCCGGGCACGGTTGTCTGACTCACGCCGGCCCGGCCTAACGCTCGACCGAGCCGCTCCGATGTAGGGGCGACGCTCGCGAGAGGGTTGTAGAGTGTCGCACCTGTCACTCTCAGGGCCTACCCATGGGTAGCCCTAGCCGGGTTCGGCAGTTGTTGGCACACTGCCTACACTCGCCCAAGACGAAGTTTTCACAGCACAGGAGGCTCAGTGCCCAGCCATGCCAACGCGCAGATCACAAAGGTCCTCGTAGCCAATCGAGGCGAGATCGCCGTGCGCGTGATCCGGGCCGCCAAGGACGCCGGAATCGCCAGTGTCGCGGTCTACGCGGAACCGGACGCCGACGCGCCCTTCGTGAAGCTCGCTGATGAAGCCTTCGCGCTCGGTGGTCAGACTTCCGCCGAGTCGTACCTGGTGTTCGACAAGATCCTGGACGCCGCCGCCAAGGCCGGCGCCGACGCGATCCACCCGGGTTACGGCTTTCTCTCCGAGAACGCCGACTTCGCGCAGGCCGTGATCGACGCCAATCTGATCTGGATCGGCCCGTCGCCGCAGTCCATTCGCGACCTGGGTGACAAGGTCACCGCGCGCCACATCGCCGAGCGCGCCAAGGCGCCGATGGCGGCGGGCACCAAGGACCCGGTCAAGGGCGCCGACGAGGTCGTCGCGTTCGCCAAGGAGTTCGGTGTCCCGGTCGCGATCAAGGCCGCCTTCGGTGGCGGCGGTCGCGGCATGAAGGTCGCGCAGACCATCGAGGAGATTCCGGAGCTGTTCGAGTCCGCCACCCGCGAGGCCATCGCCGCCTTCGGTCGCGGCGAATGCTTCGTGGAGCAGTACCTCGACAAGGCCCGCCACGTCGAGGCCCAGGTCCTGGCCGACAAGCACGGCAACGTCATCGTCGTCGGCACCCGCGACTGCTCGCTGCAGCGCCGCTTCCAGAAGCTCGTCGAGGAGGCCCCCGCGCCGTTCCTCTCGGACGAGGTGCGCGGCAAGATCCACGCCTCGGCCAAGTCCATCTGCAAGGAAGCCGAGTACTACGGCGCCGGCACCGTGGAGTACCTGGTGCAGGGCGAGACCGTCTCCTTCCTCGAGGTGAACACCCGCCTGCAGGTCGAGCACCCGGTCACCGAGGAGACCGCCGGTATCGACCTGGTGCGTCAGCAGTTCCGCATCGCCGAGGGCCACGAGCTCGAGCTGAAGGAAGATCCCACCCCGCGTGGCCACTCCTTCGAGTTCCGCATCAACGGTGAGGACGCGGGCCGCAACTTCATGCCCGCCCCCGGCCCGGTCGTCGTGTACTCCGAGCCCGCGGGCCCGGGTGTGCGCGTGGACTCCGGCGTGGTCGAGGGCTCGGTCATCGGCGGCCAGTTCGACTCCATGCTGGCCAAGCTGATCGTCACCGGCGAGACCCGCGAGCAGGCGCTGCAGCGTTCGGCGCGCGCGCTGGCCGAGTACAAGATCGAGGGCCTGGCCACCGTGCTGCCCTTCCACCGCCACATCGTCGAGAACCCCGCGTTCATCGGCGACGGCACCAAGTTCGACGTCTACACCAAGTGGATCGAGAACGACTGGGAGAACCCGATCGAGCCGTACACCGGTGGTGTGCCGATCGAGGACGAGGACGAGGCGCCCCGCCAGAAGGTGGTCGTCGAGGTCGGCGGCCGTCGTCTCGAGGTCTCGCTGCCGGGTCAGTTCTCCGTCGGTTCCGCTCCGGCCGCCAACGGCGCGGGTGTGGTGCGCAAGAAGCCGAAGCCGCGCAAGCGCGGTGGCGCGGGCGGCGCGGGCGCGTCCGGTGACTCGGTCACCGCGCCCATGCAGGGCACCGTCGTCAAGGTCGCGGTCGAAGAGGGCCAGACCGTCGAGGTCGGCGATCTGGTCGTGGTGCTCGAGGCCATGAAGATGGAGAACCCGGTGACCGCGCACAAGGCCGGTGTCATCACCGGTCTGTCGGTGGAGGCGGGCGCCGCCATCACCCAGGGCACCGTGCTGGCCGAGATCAAGTGAGCTGAGCCGGCTGTGAGCTAGGCAGCCAACGGCTTTCCGGCGGGGGTCGCGCACCTGGGGTGTGCGGCCCCCGTCGTATGTCCGAGTACGTTCCGCGGCGGACGTGGCGGTGTTCGCGCCGCGCTAAGGTCGGGTTATGGGCGAACTGCCGGAGATTCGTATCGGTACCGCGGAGCGGGAGGACGCGCTGCGTCGCCTGTCCGATCATTTCGCGGCGGGGCGATTGAGTGTCGCCGAATTCGACGAGCGCAGTGGGCAGGTCGCGGCGGCGGTGACGCGCGGGGATCTGGTGCCGATGTTCGCGGATCTGCCCGAGCCGGTGGAGACGGCGAAGGCCGTTCCGGCGCAGCGGGAGCCGAGGTTCGGGACGTACTGGCCCGAGCGGATCGGACCGGCTCTGCCGATTCTGGCGCTGATCCTGTTCCTGGTGACGCATCAGTGGTGGGTGCTGCTGCTGATTCCACTGGCGGGCGTGCTGTTCGGGCAGAGCAAACGAGAACGTAAGCGACGCAATCGGGAACGAAGGAACAGGGGCTGATGGAACCGATCGAGATCAACGCGGGCGGCTGGTATCTGCGGGCCATGCGCGCCGACGAGCGGATCGACGATCGGCCCGCGCTGGCCGACGGCGGGATCACCGATCCCGGGTATGTGGCCCGGCGTGCCGCGGAATGGGATGCGGAGACGCATTTCTCGTGGGCGGTGTGCGTGCCCACGACCGCGGAGCTGGTGGCCGAGATCGGTGTGACGCCGGGCTCGGACGGAACCGCCGCGGTCGGCGGCTGGGCGCGGACCGGGTACGAGGACGCGCTCGCGGACGGCCTGGAGTCGGTGCGCCGTTTCGTCGCGGGCGCGCTCGGACTCGACCCGGTCGACGTCGCGTGGGATGCGCCCGCGCGCTGACCCGGCCTGCCCCGCTGTCCGGTCCGGACGATCCGACGCCCCAATTTCCTCGCCCTCACCAGCGTGAACGGCTCTCCGGGGCCGATATTCGCTCGTGCTCGCCCCCGTGTCCAGGGGACCCTGGATGTGCCTCCGAACAACGGAGAAAGGGGTGGGGCACATGTGGAGCTGGGACGAACATCAATCGATCAGGGCGACCGCGGCGGCCTGGACGCCGTGGCGGACAACGCCACCCGAGCCGACCGTCACCGACCCGGACTACCGGAGCGAGGGCTCGACCCTGAGCCCGCGGGCCGCCGGTCCGCGGCCGCCGGGCCCGGAGCAGCCGAGTGACATGGGGGCGATCGAGCCCGCGGGTGACGCGGAGTGGCCGGGCGATATGCCGGTGGGCGACATCGCGGGTCGCGGGGATCGGCCGTGCGACCCGCGAACGGGCCTCGAGCCCATTGGCCGTGGGGACCTGCCGGCGAACGCGGTGCGGCGGGGCGCCGTATCGGGTTCCCGTCGCGCCGTACCGCATTCGGGTGGAGCCCGGCCGCGTTCGGCCGGTGCGGCACGGCGTCCGGCGACCAACGGGGCCCGGCCCGGCAGCCGCGACAGTGACGATGGCGCACCCGCCGGTGACGGCGGGTGCGCCATCCGCGCGAACACGCCGATGCGGGCGGCGGCTGGCTGACATGCGGGCGGACGGGGCGCGGCGGGGCTCTGCCGTATCGGGTTCCCTGCGCGCCGCATTCGAGTGGAGCGCGGCAGCATCCGGCGGCCACCGGATCGTGCGGCCGCGACAGTGATGGCGCATCCGTCGGTGACGGTGGGCAGGTCGGCCGCGCGAACACGCCGGTGCGAGTGCGAGGGGCGGCCGACTGACGTGCGGGCGGACGGAGCGCGGCGGGAATCTGCCGGATCGGGTTCCCGTCGCGCCGCATTCGAGTGGAGCGCGGCAGCATCCGGCTGCCACCGGATCATGCGGCCGAGACCGGGACGATGGCGCATCCGCCGGTGACGGTGGGCGGGCCATCCGCGCGAACACGCCGGTGCGGACCCCGGCCGCGGCCGGCAACGTGCGGGCGGGCACGGGGTAGCCTGCCCTGATGAACAGGGCACCCCTGGATGTGACCAGGCTGCGGCGCGAGCTGCTCGAGACACCGGCGACGCGCTTCTTCCACGAGACCGACGTGGTGGAATCGACCGGTTCGACCAACGCGGATCTGGTTGCGCGCGCGGCGGATTCGACTGCGGATCGGCTGGTGCTGCTGGCCGAGGCGCAGGAGCGCGGGCGGGGTAGGCACGATCGGCAGTGGGTGGGGCCGCCGCGCGCGCAGCTGGCCATGTCGGTGCTGGTGCGGGTGCGGGGCATCGCCCCGGAACTGCTGGGCTGGCTGCCGCTGCTGACCGGTGTCGCGGTCGTGGACGCGGTGCGTTCGGCGACCGCGGTGAAGGCCGTTCTCAAATGGCCCAACGACGTTCTGGTCGAGGGACGCAAGTTGTCGGGCATTCTGGCCGAGATCGCCGCGGTGGGTCCCGATCCCGCGGTGGTGGTCGGCATCGGCCTGAACGCGAGCCTCACCGAGGCGGAACTGCCGGTGCCGCACGCGACGTCGCTGGCGCTGGCCGGTGCGCCCGAGCCGGTGGATCGCACCGCGGTGGCGGCGGCGATCCTGCGGGAGTTCGCCCGCCGGTTCGTCGCGTGGGAGGCCGCGGGCTGGGATATCGCCGAGCTGTCCGCGGACTATCGCGAACGCTGCTCGACCATCGGCGCGACGGTGCGCGCCGAGCTGCCGGGCGACGAGGTGCTGACCGGGGTGGCCACCGGCGTGGACGGGCACGGCCGTCTGCTGATCGGCGATCAGGCCGTCTCGGCGGGCGACGTCACCCATCTGCGCGCCGAATACTGAAGCCGCGGTGCGTGGTTCGTCCGTTTCGTAGTCCGCGCGAACGGTCGTGAAGTGAGCGGGGATCCTGGATCCCCGCTCGGTCCTCGTGCCGAACCCGTTCAGACCGTCTGCAACACCCCGCGTGCCGCCTCGCGGGCGAGCAGCCGATCGCGCTGCTCCTCGAACTTGAGGGTGTCGGCCTGCAGCTTCTCGACGTAGTCGGCCAGGATCTCGCGCGCTTTCTCCCCGCGCGGCCCGAAATCGTTGCGGTCGAAGATGTTCCAGTTCTTGAGCACCGGCTGCACGACCTCTTCCAGGTGCTGGCGCAGGTCGTAGATGCCGTGCTTGGCCATGAGCACGCCGTTGCGCCGGAAGTTCGGCATGCCCGCGCCGGGCATGACGAAGTTGGTGAGCACCTTGGTGATCGCCTCGAGCGCCTGATCCGGCACCAGGTCCAGCCCCGCGCCGCAGAGCGTGCGGTAGAAGATCATGTGCAGGTTCTCGTCGGCGGCGATGCGCTGCAGCATGCGGTCGGCGACGGCGTCGTCGCACACGCGGCCGGTGTTGCGGTGCGAGATGCGGGTCGCCAGCTCCTGGAAGGTCACGTAGGCGACGTTCTCCAGGAACCCGCCCCAATCGTCGGGCGACTGTGCGCCAGCGGTCATGTGGATCATGCGCGCCTCCTCCAGGGCCACCGGATCGACCGCCCGGGTGACGATGAGGTAGTCGCGCATGACGATGCCGTGCCGGTTCTCCTCGGCGGTCCAGCGGCCGACCCAGGTGCCCCAGGCGCCGTCCTGGGAGAAGTTCTCGGCGATCTCGCGGTGGTAGGAGGGCAGGTTGTCCTCGGTGAGCAGGTTGGTGACCATGGCGATCTTGGCGACCTCGCTGAGGGCGGACTGGCTCGGGTCCCAGTCCTGGCCGCCCATGGCGGCGAAATTGCGGCCCTGGTCCCACGGCACGTAGTCGTGCGGAAACCAGTCCTTGGCCATCGACAGGTGGCGGTTCAGATTCTGCTCCGCCACCGGTTCGAGTTCTCGCAGGATTTCCAGCTGGGTCAACTCTCGGGTCACACACGCCTCCTGTGTCATGCGCCGGTCAAAGGCCGGAGTTTTGTTGCGCGGGACAGCTCGACGATTCGAAGATTCGGAGAAAGCGGGCAGATCAAGGGCAGAACGTGGTCGCCGATGCTACGCGGATGCCGAACGATTGTGCTCCAGTGCGGCGTTCGGCGTGAAGCATTCTGACATCTCCGCGCGGTACGGTGCTCATATGGGTTATCCGGAGGAGGCGCTGGCGCCGGAGGAGCGACTGCTGCTGCATCGTCACCCGCATTGGAAGATGTTGTTCTGGCCCGCTGCGACTTTCATCCTGATCACCGCATTGGCCGGATTCGCTCTCGGTGTGTCCGCGCGCAACACCGAGGGCACGTTGCGGTCGGTGCTGCTGATCGGCATTCCGGTGGTGTGGCTGGTGATCGTGCTGTGGCGCGCCATCGGGCCGCTGATCCGTTGGAAGTCGACGCATTTCATCATTACCGACCGCCGAGTATTGATTCGGCAGGGCGTACTCACGCACACCGGAATCGACATTCCGCTCAATCGGATCTCCAATGTGCAGTTCCGGCACGGGCTCTTCGACCGGATGCTCGGCACCGGCACGCTGGTGATCGGGTCCGCGTCGGAGGATCCCCTGGAGTACGACGACATTCCGCGCGTACAGCAGGTGCACGCGCTGTTGTATCACCAAGTCTTCGATATCGCGCAAAATGATCCGCGCCACGGCGGCTACCACGGATCCCAGGGCGCTTACCCGTAGTCTTGGGTGCGTGACCGCTGTACTGCTGGCCGAAGACGACGAGGCCATTGCGGCGCCGCTGTCGCGAGCGCTCGGGCGTGAAGGCTATTCGGTGACCGTCGAGAGTTACGGTCCCGCCGTGCTGGAACGGGCGCTGGAAGGTGGCCATGACCTGCTGATCCTCGACCTCGGGCTACCCGGTATGGACGGTCTGGAGGTGTGCCGCCAGGTCCGTGCGCGCGGTGCGGACCTGGCCGTGCTCATGCTCACCGCTCGCACCGACGAGGTGGATTTCGTGGTCGGGCTGGACGCGGGCGCCGACGATTACGTCGGCAAGCCCTTCCGGCTCGCCGAGCTGCTGGCCCGGGTGCGAGCGCTGTTGCGGCGCAGCGGAATCGGTGACGAGACCGTCGAGGTGGGCGGTATCCGGCTGGAGCCGGCCGCACGCCGGGTACTGGTGAACGGGCTCGAGGTCAATCTCGCCAACAAGGAGTACGAACTGCTGAAGGTGCTCATCGACCGCGCCGGGCAGGTGGTTTCGCGGGAGACGATCCTGCGCGAGGTGTGGGGCGACGCCGATCTGCGCGGCTCCAAGACCCTGGACATGCACATGTCCTGGCTGCGTCGCAAGATCGGGGACGAGGGTCCGGTGGCCGAGCGGCGGATCGTGACCGTGCGCGGCGTAGGCTTCCGATTCAATACCGACTGACCGACCACGCTCACCGATCGCCCGTGTTGCCCACCGTGTTCGCGTCACTCGCCGCCCTGCTGTGGCATACCCCGTCCGCTGTGCGAACGAAGCGAGGCATATCGACGATGAGGCGCAGGATCCTGCTGTCCATGGTGGCCGCGCTCACCCTGACCACGCTGGTTCTCGGTGTGCCGCTGGCCTTCACGGCCTGGAAGTGGGTCGAGGACGTCGCGCGGCAGGAGTTGCGCAACCGGCTCGATCGCATCGCGGTGGAGGTGGTGGCGCAGGAGCGCGCCGACGGGCTGGTGCACGGCGCGCTGGATCTGCGGTCGGTGCGCCCGCTGATTCCGCCGGGCGGCCGGCTCACCATCGTGTATCCCACGCCGCAGGACAACGCGTCGCGCTTGGACATCGGTCCCGAGGTGGTGACCGATCCGCTGGCGGAGTCGCTGGCCATGGGTATCTCGGGGTCGCTGCGGCTGGAAACGCCTGCCGCGCCGATGCATTCGATGCAGCGGCAGGCGCTGGGCGCGGTGTTCGGGCTGGTGGTGATCTCCCTGGGCGCGGGCATCGCGGTGGCGGTGGTGACCGCGCGCCGGGTGGCCGATCCGCTGCGGGACGTGGCGGCGCGCGCGGCGCGGCTGGCGAAGGGCGATTTCCGCGCGGATCCGCGCCGGCACGGGATCACCGAACTCGACCGCGTGTCGGACGTTCTGGACTCGGCGACGGTGGAGATCGCGGGCCGGCTGCAACGCGAGCACGCCCTGGTCGCGGACGTCTCGCATCAGCTCCGGAGCCGGTTGACGGCGGTCCGGCTGCGGCTCGACGAACTCTCGACGCATCCGGATTCGGACGTGGTGCACGAGGCGGAAGAGGCCATGGCGCAGGTGGATCGGCTCACCGACGCCATCGACGAACTGGTGCGCGCCTCCCGCGACGAGGGCGCCGCGGATCGCGATCCGGTGCCGGTGGTCGCGGAATTGCGTGGCGTGGTGGCGGAATGGCGGCATCCGTTCGCCGAGGCGGGCCGCAAGCTCGTGCTGCTGGGCGATCCGACGTTGCGGGCCCCGATCACGAGTTCGCGGCTCAAGGAGGCGGTGACGGTGCTGATCGACAACGCGCTCATGCACGGCGGCGGCACCTGCACGGTGTCGGTGCGCACGGTGACCGGCGGTCGGGACGATCGCGATCCGCTGGTGTGCGTGGAGGTGGCCGACGAGGGCGACGGGGTTCGCGACGAGCTCGCGCCGCACATCTTCGACCGGGGTTTCTCCGCGGGCGGGTCGACCGGCGTGGGGCTGGCGCTGGCCCGGGCGCTCATCGAAGCGGACGGCGGCCGCATGGAACTGCAGCGCCGCCGGCCCGCGCTGTTCGCGGTGTTCCTCGGTTCGAATGCGGGTCTGGGCCGTCAGGCGGTCGCGGGTCCGGTGACCGAACCGCGTTGACGCGGCCCGGTTCTATCCGTTCTCTAACCATTCGCATGCCATCGCTGAGAAATCGCTCCATACCTTCGGACTCGTCCAGTGCAACGACGAACCATCGTCGACGAGTTGAAGGAGTGTTCATGCGGAAGTCCACTGTGCGCCGTAGCGCGATTGCCGGCGGCGTCGCGGGGGTCGCGCTGGTCGCGGCGCTGCTCGCCCCGGCCGTGGCGAACGCGGCCGAACCCGATCCCGCCGCGGTGACCGAGGCGACGTCCGAGGCCGCCGAGGTGTCCCGTCCGGGTGAGCGTTTCCCCGCGGAACCGGGCGAGAACGTGCTGATCACCAAGGACCGCGACGGCAATGTCACCGTGCACCGCGGCGATCTGTCGCAGCTGCCCCCGGGCGCGCTGCCCGCGCTGCCGACGTTCCCGAGCGAGGACGGCACGATCCTGGTGAGTCCGGACGGCGATCACGCCACCACCCGCGTGTACCCGGGCGATCGCGCGCCGGGCGACTGGGTTCCCGCGCGGCCGGTGCTGCCCGCGCCGTCCACCGGGAGCGCGGGCTGACCGGTCCGGCTCCGCTGAGTAGCGAGTTCGCGTCAGTATCGTCGATGCGGTGACGAGTCCGCTGATATTGGTCGTGGACGATGACGCCCGGGTGCTGGCGTCGGTGGCGCGGGGGCTGCGTGTGTCCGGTTTCGAGGTCGAGACCGCGACGGACGGGGCCGCCGCGCTGCAGCGCATCGCCGCCGGCGCCCCGCAGGCCATGGTGCTCGATCTGAACATGCCGCTGCTGGACGGCGTGCAGGTGGTGACGGCGCTGCGCTCGTTCGGCAACGACATTCCGATCTGCGTGCTGAGCGCGCGGTCGGAGGTCACCGATCGGATCGGCGCGCTCGAGGCCGGGGCCGACGACTATCTGACCAAGCCCTTCGATCTGGGTGAACTGGTGGCGCGTCTGCGCGCCATGCTGCGCCGCGCGCCCGCGCCCGCGCACGGTTCGGATCGCATCGTGGTGGGTCCGCTGGTGGTGCACCCGAGCGCGCGCCGGGTCTACGCCAACGACGTGCTGCTGGATCTGACCAAGCGCGAGTTCGATCTGCTGGCGGCGCTGGCCTCGGCCCCGGGCCAGGTCTTCACCCGCGCCCAGCTGCTGGATCGGGTGTGGGGCTACGACTTCGAGACCCAGACGAAGGTGGTCGACGTGTTCGTGTCCTATCTGCGCCGCAAGATCGAGGCGGCGGGCGCGCCCAGGCTCGTGCACACGGTGCGCGGGGTCGGGTTCGTGCTGCGGGCGGACGCGTGAGCGCGGGGGAGGGCGGCGCACCGGGCACCGGCGAGGGGGGCTCCTCCGGTGGACGCTCCGTCTTCGCGCGCGTCCGGAATGCCGTTTCCCTACATCAGTTTTCGTTGCGAACCCGTGTCGCGCTGGCGAGCGCCGCGACGGCCGCGGTGGTGGTGGCGATCATGAGCACGGTCCTGCTCGCGGTGGCGGGCAGTGACGCGCGCACCCAGGTGGGCACGGTCGTGAACGCGCTGGCGGTGACGCGGAACGAGGGGAGCGGACCGGACGGCGCGTCCCCGGCGGTTCCGACCGTGCCGAGTCACGGCGACAGGACCGTGCTCCCGACTCTGCCGGACGGTACGCAGGGCGTCCCCGCGGTCCCGCTCTCGGATACCGTTCCCTCCGAGTTGCTCGGTCCCGGAGCAGAATTCGCCCGTACCTTCCCGGTCGACGGCCGCACCGTGATGCTGGCCGTGCCACAGGCGGTGGCCGACGATTCGGCCACCAAACAGCGCACCCGCGTCATCGGCATCGGCTTGGCCGCCACCGCCCTGGCCGCCCTGCTCGGCTGGTATTTCGCTTCCCGCGCGGTGGCCCCGCTGCGCCGATTGACCGCCGCCACGGCCGGTCTCGGCGACCGCCTGAGCCTGGACGCCCCGCGTCACCCCGTGGCGAGCGAGACCACCGAGCTGACCGAGGCCATGAACACCATGCTGGCCCGGATCGCCGGCGAACGGCAGCACACCAGCGAAGCGCTGGTCACCGCACGGGATTTCGCCGCGACCGCCGCGCACGAGCTGCGCACGCCGCTGACCGCGATGCGCACGGATCTGCAGGTGTTGCGGTCGGTCGAGCTGCCCGCGGCCGAACGCGCGCAGATCCTGGACGAGGTGCTGGCGGGCCAGCGCGCCATCGAATCGACCCTGTATGCCCTGGAGCGCTTGGCCGTCGGCGATCTGACCACCGAATCCGATTGGGAGGACGTGGATCTGGGGCAGCTGGCGGACCAAGTGGTGGAGGACGCCCGGCGCGCACACCCCGGGGTGGAGATCGACGCCGACGGCGTGGAGTCGATTCGGCTGCACGGCCTGGCGGCCGGCCTGCGCTCGGTGCTGGAGAACGCGCTCGCCAACGCGGTCCGCCACGGCCCGGCCACCCGGGTCGAGGTCGCGGCGCACGCGGTGGGGGAGACCGTGACCCTGACGGTCGACGACAACGGCGCAGGGGTGCCCGCGCCCGACCGGGATCGCGTCTTCGAACGCTTCCAGCGCGCCGGGACCACCGCCCCCGGCAGCGGCCTGGGCCTGGCCCTGATAGCCCAGCAGGCCCGCCTGCACGGCGGTACGGCGGCGCTGACGGACAGCCCCCTGGGCGGAGCCCGCCTGACCCTCACACTGGCGCTGAATCGCCCCTGAGCCGGCAAGGCCGGGGCCGATTCGGCGTTCGAGGCACGCCTTCCCTCGCGCGAACCGGTGCCACAGCGGGCCTGCCTCTGGATTCGTGTGGCGGGCCTGCGTCCGGATTCGTGCGGCGAGCCCGGCCCCGGATTCGTACGGCGAGCCCGTCCCCGATTCGTACCTCGACCTCGGACCTCGGGCCGTCCCGATCCCCCCGAACGGCGAACGGCCCGCCCCCTGCGGGGCGGGGCGGGGCCGGGTTGTTTTTGTGCTTTGTTGGGGTTTTTTCTCTTTTTTTTTGTTCTGGTTGTAGGAT
>NZ_JBEXUS010000147.1:0-18021 GCF_040614455.1 Nocardia sp. NPDC005978 | reverse complement strand
CGCCGACCGACCAGATCAAGGCGGGATGCTAAGTGTGCCGCCGCGCGTCCAGCGAGACGACCCCGGCCGCGCGCCCGGCCCCCCCCCCCCGCCCAACCCCACCGCAACCACCGCGCCGGCCCCCCCAACGGCCCCCGCCCGGAGCCCTGTTGCCCTGTGCCGCACCGTCTCCGGCGCGCGCCCTAGATGTCGGCGATGGCCGCCAGCGGGGGCGTCCGCGCCGCCCGGATCGCGGGCCACTGCGCCGCGAGCACGCCGACCAGGCCGGAGCCCACCAGCATCAGCACGAGCTGACCCCACGGCACCGCGATCTGCGCGATGCCCAGATCTCGCAGCGTGCGCAGGAATCCGACGCCGAGCCCGAGCCCGAGCGCCACACCGACCACCGCGCCGAAGATCGCGATGAGCATGGACTCCAGATAGATGGTGCGCCGCACCTGCGGGCGTTGCATGCCCACCGCGCGCAGCATGCCGATCTCCCGGCGGCGTTCCACCACCGACAGCGCCAGGGTGTTCACGATGCCCAGGACGGCGATCACCACCGCCAGCGCCAGCAGTCCGTAGAGGATGGCGAGCATGGTGTTGATCTGCTTGCCCTGCGCGCCCTTGAAATCATCGCGGTCCTGAACCTGAACCACCGCGTAGGGTTCCATGGATTTCTCCAGGTTCGCGCGCATGGCGGTGAGGTCCGCGCCGGGCGCGGCGGTCATCAGCACGATGAAGTTGTTGCGGAAGTTCACCGGCATGACCTGGTTGTACAGCGAGGTCGAGGCCACCAGCGGCCCGAGCAGCTGGGTGTCCTTGTAGACGCCGCTGACGGTCACCGGGTACTTCTTGAAGTCCAGGCTGGTCAGCTCGACCTGCTGGCCCACCTTCCAGCCGCGTTCGTCCGCAACGGTTTCCGACACCAGGATGTCGTTGTCGCCCAGCGCGCGGGTGCCCGCGAGCAGGTCGTAGCTGAGCACGTTGTCCAGCGGGCCCTCGGCGACGGTGCCGAACACCTGATCGTCGCCGATCTTGACGGCCATCACGTGGAAGGCCACCACGTCCTGCACGCCCGGAACGGATTTCACCGCGTCGCCGGCGGGCAGTGGCACGCCGATGATGCCGCCGGGCGGGCCGGCCAGGATGTAGTCCGCCTTCACGCCCTTGTCCACGAGATCGGTGATGCTCGCCTTGGCCGACGCGCCGAGCATGCCGATGGCCGAGACCAGCATGAGTCCGAGGGTGAGCGCGAAAGCCGTTGCGGCCGTGCGCCGGGGATTGCGGCGGGCGTTGTTCTGCGCCATCTGCCCGACCGGGCCGAAGGGCCGCACCAGGATGCCGAGCGCGCCGACCACCGGCCGCGAGAGCGCGGGCGAGGCCAGCAGCACGGCGAGGATCAGGGCCAGCGCGCCGACGCCGACCGTCGCGGCGGCGTTGCCGCCGGTGCTCTGGGCGCCGATCACGACCAGCGCCACACCGGCCGCGGCCAGCACCGCGCCGGAGATGGTGCGGATCCGCAACGAGCCGTCGTGCGAACTGAATTCCGCGCGCATGGCCTCCACCGGCGGGATGGTGGCGGCGCGGCGCGCGGGCGCGTAGGCGCTGACCACGGTCACCAGCACACCGACCAGCAGGCCGACCACGA
The DNA here is from genome assembly GCF_040614455.1 of Nocardia sp. NPDC005978. NCBI lineage: Bacteria > Bacillati > Actinomycetota > Actinomycetes > Mycobacteriales > Nocardiaceae > Nocardia > Nocardia sp. NPDC005978. Next base: position 16,391 of record NZ_JBEXUS010000147.1, on the reverse strand, counting down.
TCGTGCGCGGCTGCACCGACATCGAGCCGGTCGGCAGCCCCAGATCGAAGGCGTTGAGCATGGCCGAGAGCCCGAACGCGAGCCCGACGCCCGCCGCCAGACCCAGTGCGCTGCCGATGATTCCGATGACCAGCGCCTCGCCGACCACCGAGCGCCCGACCTGCCCGCGGCTCGCGCCGACGGCACGCAGCAGCGCGAGTTCGCGCAGCCGCTGGGCCACCAGCATCGAGAAGGTGTTGTAGATGATGAAGGTGCCGACGATGAGCGCGATCGAACCGAAGGCCAGCAGGAAGTAGTTGATGAACTTGAGCGCGTCGCCGACCTCCTTCTTCATGTCCTCGCGAACCTGATCGCCGTTCTGCACCTTGTAGTTCGGCAGCGTCTTGGCGATCTCGTCACGCAGATCGTTCGCCGCCACACCCGGTTTCGCGGCGATGTCCACGAAGGCGACGTGCTGCCCGTCGGTGAACAGTTCGCGCGCCTGGGCGTCGTCGAAGAGCAGGTTGATGAAACCGCCGGTGTTGGAGGGCAAGTCGTAGATGCCCGAGATCGTGACGTCGATATTGCCCTTGGACGGGATCAGCACCACGGTCCGATCGCCCACGTGCAATCCGGCCCGGTCCGCGCCGCCGCCGTTGATGGCGATCTCACCGGCCTTGCTCGGCGGCCCGCCCTGCAGGAACTTGTCCGGCTCGGCGATCGCCTTGTCCGGCGGCAGATACGAGGCGCCGAAGGTGGGCGCGCCGCCGGTCTGCACCGCCTTGCCGTCCTTCAACAGCACGACGGGGCCGTTCACGCTGGGCGCGACCGAGCGCACGTCCGGCATGGCCGCGATCTTGTCGACGTCCTCGTTCGGAATGCCCAGGGACTGGCGTTCCTTCGGCGCGACGCGCACGTCGACGCCCTTGGCCTGGTTGGCGAAGATGTCGTCGAAGCTGCTCTGCAGGGTGTCGGTGAACACGAACGAGCCTGCGATGAAGGCGGTTCCGAGCACCACCGACAGCAGGGTCAGCAACAGTCGCACCTTGTGCGCGGCGAGGTTGCGCAGGGCAACCTTGCGCATGGGACTACCGGGCATCAGACGGTCTCCAGCGACTTCATCTTGTCGAGCACGGAATCGGCGGTGGGCGAGCGCAATTCGTCGACGATATGGCCGTCGGCGAGGAAGACCACGCGATCGGCGTAGGAGGCCGCGCGCGGATCGTGCGTCACGATTACCACGGTCTGCCGGAATTCGTCGACGGCGGCGCGCAGGATGGAGAGCACTTCACCGGAGGAACGGGAATCGAGGTTGCCGGTCGGCTCGTCGCCGAAGATGATGTCCGGCTGACCCGCGAGCGCACGGGCACAGGCCACGCGCTGCTGCTGGCCGCCGGAGAGTTCGCTGGGCCGGTGGTTGAGGCGGTCCTTCAGACCGAGCCGCTCCACGACGTTGGCGAGCCACTTCTCGTCGGCCTGGCGGCCGGCGATGTCGAGCGGCAGGGTGATGTTCTCGAGCGCGGTGAGGGTCGGCACCAGATTGAACGCCTGGAAGACGAAGCCGATGCGATCGCGGCGCAACTGGGTCATCTGCTTGTCCGAGAGCCGGGTGAGGTCGGTGTCGCCGATGTGGACCGTACCGCCGGTGGCGGCGTCCAATCCGGCTAGGCAGTGCATGAGCGTTGATTTGCCGGAGCCCGAAGGGCCCATGATCGCGGTGAACTCCCCTTTCGCGAATTCGGCGCTCACCCCGTCCAGCGCACGCACCTGGGTGTCGCCTGATCCGTAGAACTTAGTCAGTTCGGTCGCCCGGGCGGCGACCTCTGCCGCGCCCTTGTCGAGGGTGACGGAGTCCGAGACGTTCGAAGTCATGGTGTCCAGTGTGTCGGCCTTTGCTGAGCCGCGCCATCCGGGATACCCCCTAGACCCGCAACCTCAGTGACTCCTCACAAATCGGGCGTGAACTCAGGGTATGGGCACAATACTGCCCTCGGGCAACGGCGCGTCGGAGGTCGTTTCGTACGTCGGTTCCCATACGTTTGTGGGCTCGGACGGCGCTTCGTACTCGGTGGTCGGCACGACGGTGCTCGGCGTGGTGCCGGTGCGCAGGGGCAGAAACCGATCCACGGCGGCCACGCAACCACCGACCAGGAGCAGCACCGCCACCGTGAGCACCAGCAGCCACAGCAGACAGCCGCGCGTGCGGGACTTGCGGCGCTTCTTGACCGGCTGCCTGCCCCAGCCCGGGCCCGGGCGCGCGCCGGGCAGACGCGTGGACGGACCGGTCCCGGCGGCGCGAGTTCGGTTGTCCGGCACCGGAATCGCGGCGGACGAGGCGCCGAATTTACGCGTCGCGGGGCGGGGGGCCGGGCCGGAGGCGGCGCCACCGGGTGGCACGCCGGCGCCCGCCTGCGGGCGAGCCGCCCCCGGGAAGGGCGTGGTTCCCGGACGAGCCGCCACGGGCTGGGACGGCACGCTGATCACCCCGCGCGGCGGCGGGGTCGGCTGCGCGGACGCGAACCCGGGCGCGGGCGTCCCCTGGAATCCGGCGGCGGGACGCGGGTGCCCGCCGCCCGCGTGAGCACCGCCCGCGTGACCGTTGCCCGCGTGACCGTTGCCGTTGGCCCGGTGCGATGCGCCCGGAACACCGTTGCCCGCGTGCTGAGTTCCCGGCGCGCCGTTCCCCGGCCCCGTGCCCGGCAGGCCGTTGCCCGCCTGCGGGGTACCCGGCCTGCCGTTCCCCGGCCCCGTGCCGGGCAGGCCGTGACCCGCGTGCGACGCCCCCGCGAATCCGCTGCCCGGACGACCGCCCTCCAGCGCGCGCTGCGCGGCGGTGGCGAACTCGATGCACGAATCGAACCGGTCCGCGGGGCTTTTCGCCATCGCACGAGCCAGGACCGCGTCCAGGGCGGGTGGCAGGCCCGCGCGCAGGGCGCTGACCCGGGGCGGCGGCTGGTTCAGGTGGCCCTGCATGATCGCCACCGGATGTTCGGCGGTGAAGGGGACGTCGCCGGTCAGCAACCGGAACAGCGTGCAGGCCAGCGAGTATTGGTCGCAGCGGTGATCGAGGTCGCTGCCGATCAGCTGTTCGGGCGCGGCGTAGGCCAGGGTCGCGGTGAAGGAACCGGTCTGGGTGAGGCGGGCCGCGGAGTCGTCGCGCAGGCGCGCGATGCCGAAGTCCGCCAGGAAGACCCGGTCCTCGCCGTCGTCGTGTTCGAGCAGGATGTTGGCGGGCTTCACGTCCCGGTGCAGCACGCCCTTGCGGTGCGCGTAGTCCAGCGCCTGCGCGGTGGCCGCGATGATCCGGACCGCCTGGGCCGGAGCGAGTTTCGCCGAATCCAGGGTGGAGGCGTCGGGGCCGTCGATGTAGCGCATCGAGATCCACAGCTGGTCCCCGTCGCTGCCGCGGTCGTAGATCGGCACAATGTGTGGATGCTCGAGCCGGGCGACCAGATCGGCCTCCCGCTCGAAGCGCGCGCGAGTCTCGGTATCGCCGAACAGGTCCCGGTTCAGCAGTTTGAGCGCGGTCCGGCGCGGCAGCCGCGGATGCTGGGCCAGGTACACCGCGCCCATTCCGCCCCGGCCGAGTTCGCGCTCGATCAGGTATCCGGCGAACCTCTCCCCGCTGCGCAGCACGCCGACCCTTTCGCTTGACTACGAACGGGACCCTAACGCGCGCGCGGCGGGCCCGACAACCTCCCCCGGCCGGGCCGTGGCCCAGACAACAGGCCGTGCCCGATGTGCCGGAATCCGCCCGGATCGGCCGTGGCCGGGACGGATTGGCCGGGACGGTTCCGCGGCCCGATGACCCGGACCCGGCTCCGCGCCCGGATCAGTTCAGCGGCGCCGACCGCCACCAGGTGAGCACCTCGTCCATGGTGCCGACCACGCCGTCGGTGTACATCAGGAAGGTCGCGCGCTCGTTGTCGCCGGTGAACGCGGTGACCATGCGCGGGCGATCCTGATCGCTGAACTGGTAGTTGGTGTAGGTCTTGCCGCCGTTGTTGTCACTGGACTTCTTGTCCGGGGACAGCGCGTTCACCACGGCCTGCGCCTTGGCCGGGGAGCTGTAGACGTAGAACCGGTAGAACGGATCCTTGTTGTCGCCGCCGCCGAAGCAGCGCCACTGCACCGCGTAGTCACCGAAATCGGGCTCGCCGTCGGACTTGTCCGGCGGGCTGGACGGATCGGCCACCCAGCAGTCCGCGCCGTTGTAGCCGATGTCCCCGGTCTCGGACGCGGGCACCATGCGCGGGAACTTCGCGGCGATCGCCGAGGCGTCGCCCTTCGAGCCCGCCGCGGTGGTGGTCGGCTTGGCCGAGGGCGTCGTCTTGCCGGTGGGATTCGACTTCGCGGTGGTGGACACTCCCGACGCGGTGGTCAGGCCGCGATTCTCCTCGTCGCTGCCGCCGCCGAGCGCCACACCGATCACGACCGCGCCGATGACCAGCACGATCGCGCCGACGATCGCGCCGACGATCAGCCCGGCGTTGGACTTCTTCGGCGGCTGCCCGCCGGGGCGCTGACCGCCGATCGGGCCGCCCATGGTCGGCGGGCCGGGCGGCACGCCACCGCCGGTGCCGGCGAAGTTGTAGCCCGGAGCCGTGTACTGGTTGGCCGGGGCCGTGTACTGATTGGTCGGCTGCGGACCGCCGGTGTACGGGTTGGCCACCGGCTGCGGCTGCGACGTCGGCTTGTTGAGCATCGTCGGAAAGTGATTGGGCCCGGACGCGGTCGGGCTCGGGCCGCCGGTGGTCGGCGCGACCATCGGATTGGCCCCGCCGGTGTACTGCTGCCCCATGACCGGCATGGGCGGCGCGGTGCGCTGGCCGATCAGCGGCATGGCCGGCGCACTGGGCGCGGACAGCGCCCGGCGGGCCGCCGCGGCGAACTCGCTGCAACTGGCGAAACGCTCCTCCGCGCGCTTGGCCATGGCCTTGCCCAGCACCATGTCCAGCGCCGGCGGCAGCCCCTGGCGGGCGCTGCTCAGCGGCGGCGGCGGATTCTGCAGGTGGCCCTGGATGACCGCGGCCGGATTGGTGGCCGAGAACGGGCCGGAGCCGGTGAGCAGCCAGAACAGCGTGCAGGCGAGCGAGTACTGGTCCGAGCGGCCGTCGAGCACCGAACCGGTGAGCTGTTCGGGCGAGGCGTAGGCCAGGGTCGCGGTGAAAGTGCCGGTCTGGGTGAGGTTCTGACCGTGATCGTCGCGCAGGCGGGCGATGCCGAAGTCGGTGAGGTAGACGCGCTCGCCCTTGCCGCCGGTGGACCGCGCCAGCAGGATATTGGCGGGCTTCACGTCGCGGTGCAGCACCTCGTTGCGGTGCGCGTAGTCCAGCGCGTCGCCCATCTCGGCGATGATCTGCACCGCCCGCTCGGGCGGCAGGGTCTGCGGATTCACGCTCGCGGCGTCGACGCCGTCGATGTACTGCATGGAGATCCACAGCTGGCCGTCTTCCAGCCCGCGGTCGTACACGGTGACGATGTTGTGGTGGTCCAGCTGGGCGACCAGATCGGCCTCGCGCTCGAAGCGGGCGCGAACCTCCTTGTCGAAGACCATCTCCCGGTTCAGCAGCTTGAGCGCGGTCATGCGTGGCAGGCGCGGGTGCTTGGCCAGGTAGACCGAACCCATCCCCCCGCGGCCCAACTGCCGCTCGATCACATAACCGGCGAAAACGTCGCCGTTGGACAGCATGACCAGCTCTCACTTCCCACGTCGCACGCCGGGACCCACCAGCGCGCGGCGTACCGCAAACGATCGGCATGATCGCACTCGGGCCGATCCGGAAAACACCGAAACCATAGCAGGACCGTGCTGAATCACCCCGTCGATCCGAGATCGGCAACATGGTCCTAACGAACTATCTCCCCCGGCAGCGAAAGCGCAACAACCGTGACCGCCGTCTCCCGGTGGAGGGCTGTCGGAGGCTACCGATAGCCTGTACCACATGCGCATAGGAGCACATGTTCGGACCGAAGGCGATCCCATCGGATTCGGGGAGAAGCTGGGCGCCGACGTCATCCAGATGTTCGTGGTGGATCCGCAGAGCTGGGACAAACCCCAGCCGCATCCCCTGGCCGCGGAGATCAAGGCCAGCCCGATCGACGTGGTGGTGCACTCCAGCTACCAGATCAACGTGGCCAGCCTGAACAACCGGCTGCGCATGCCCTCGCGCAACGCGGTGGCGGCGCAGGCCAAGGCTGCGGCCGAGCTCGGCGCGTTCGGCCTGGTCGTGCACGGCGGGCACGTGCGCAAGGACGAGGAGATGCTCGAAGGAATCCTGAACTGGCGCAAGCTCTTCGAACGCCAGCAGGACAAGGGCGGGTTCGACGTGCCCATCCTCATCGAGAACACCGCCGGCGGAAATCACGCCATGGCCCGGCATTTCGACGACATCGCCCGGTTGTGGGACGCCGTGGGCGATTTCGGGGCCGGTTTCTGCCTGGACACCTGCCACGCCTGGGCCGGCGGCGAAGAACTGCTCGGCATCGTGGAGCGCGTCAAGGCCATCACCGGCCGCATCGACCTGGTGCACCTGAACTCCTCGCGCGACGCCTTCGACTCCGGCGCGGACCGGCACGCCAATCTCGCCGACGGCACCATCGACGCGCAACTGCTGGTCGAGGTGTGCCGGGCCGTGGACGCGCCGATCGTGCTGGAGACCCCGTCCGAGGGCGTGGCCGACGACCTGGCCTTCCTGCGGGAACAGGTCGGCTGAGCCCGATCACCGCGTGCGCGGCTGGCCTACCGGTTCTTCGGTCCGGCCGCCGCGCTTTCGATCCGGCTGCGCCTAATCCTGTTTCGCGCGGGGCCTCGATGGTGTGCTCGTACGCAGCATCCGATCGAGCGAAAGGCCCTGTATGTCCGTCGATTACGCCACCGCCACCGCCACCGTGGTGAAGCTCGGCAGCAAGATAGGCGCTCGTATCGACGGGGTGCGCCTGGGCGCGGACCTGTCGCCCGAGACGGTCGAGCTCATCCAGTCGGCGCTGGCCGAGCACAAGGTGATCTTCTTCCGCGGCCAGGATCATCTGACCGAGGACGGGCAGTACGAGTTCGCCGAGTTGCTGGGCTCCCCCACCACCCCGCACCCGACCGTCACCTCCAAGGGCGTGAAGTCGCTGCCCATCGACTCCGAGTACGGCCGGGCCAACAGCTGGCACACCGACGTCAGCTTCGTGGACCGCATTCCGAAGGCGTCCATCCTGCGCGCGGTGCACCTGCCCTCCTACGGCGGCTCCACCACCTGGGCCTCCACCGTGGCCGCCTACGAGGCGCTGCCCGAACCGCTCAAGGTGCTGGTGGAGAACCTGCGCGCCCGGCACACCAATGTCTACGACTACGCCGCCGACCGCAGCGACACCGCCGCGGCGAACGCGAACGGCAAGGCGTACCGCGAGGAGTTCGAGTCCGACTACTACGAGACCGAGCACCCCGTGGTGCGCGTGCACCCGGTCACCGGTGAGCGCGCCCTGCTGCTCGGCCACTTCGTGAAGAACTTCGTCGGCCTGTCCGCCGCCGAGTCCCAGGCCCTGTTCCAGCTGCTGCAGAACCGGGTCATCAAGCTGGAGAACACCACCCGCTGGAACTGGCAGGACGGCGACGTCGCCATCTGGGACAACCGGGCCACCCAGCACTACGCCATCGACGACTACGACGGCGAGCCCCGCCGCCTGACCCGCATCACCCTCGCGGGCGATGTCCCGGTCGACGTGCACGGCGAGCCCAGCACCATCATCAGCGGCAACGCCGAGCACTACTCCATCATCGAGCAGGTCGCCCCGCGCGCGGCCTGAAACGAGCCTGCCCCGATTGTGATGTTCTTGCGCACATCACAATCGGAGCGGGAGAAAGGCCGGGAACGGCGGCCCCAACCAGCCGTCGCCCCGGCCTTTCGCTCGTCCGGGAACGGCGGCAAATAGACTCGTCCCCCATGGAGATTCGGCCGCTCGACGGGGTGCGGGTTCTGGAGCTGGGCAATTACGTGGCCGCGCCGACGGCGGGGCGGATTCTCGGGGATTTCGGGGCGGAGGTCATCAAGGTCGAGCGCCCCAAAACCGGTGACGAGCTGCGCAATTGGCGACTCTACGGCGGCGACACCTCCATGCTGTACCGGACGGTGAACCGCAACAAGAAGTCCATCACCCTGGACCTGCGCACCGAGGCGGGACGCGCGGTCGTGCTCGGGCTCATCGAGAAATGCGATGTGCTGCTGGAGAACTTCCGGCCCGGCATGCTGGAGAAATGGGGCCTGGGGCCCGAGGTGCTCAACGCCGCCAATCCGAAGCTGGTCATCACCCGCATCTCCGCGTACGGGCAGACCGGACCGCTCGCCCAGCGCCCGGGCTTCGCCGCGGTCGCCGAGGCGGTCGGCGGACTGCGCGAACTCGTCGGCGATCCGGATCGGCCGCCGGTGCGGGTGGGCGTGTCCATCGGCGACTCCATCGCCGGCATCTACGCCGCCTTCGGCACGGTGATGGCGCTGTTCCAGCGCGAGCGCGCGGACGCGGCGGTTCCGCTGGCGCAGCGCGTGATCGACGTGGCGTTGAACGAGTCCATTCTGTCGGTCATGGAATCGCTGGTGCCGGACTACCTCGCGTACGGCATCAACCGCGAGCGGGTCGGCGGGCGCATGGAGGGCATCGCGCCCAGCAACGCCTACCCGTGCAGCGACGGCAACAGCATCATCATCGGCGGCAACGGCGACGCCATCTTCCAGCGCTACATGCAGGTCATCGAACGGCCCGATCTCGCGGCCGATCCGGAATTGCAGGACAACGCGGGCCGGTGGCGCAATCGCGATCGGCTGGACGCCTCGATCGCGGAATGGACCCGCACCCGCACCCCGGCGCAGGCGCTCGAGGTGCTCGAGGCCGCCGCCATTCCCTGCGGACCCATCTACACCGCCGCCGATATCGTGGCCGACGAACAATACCGGGCGCGCAATATGATTCAGGATTTCGCGGTGGACGTGGGTGAGCCCGAACCGAAACAGGTCGGTTTCACCGGCATCGTCCCGGTGATCGGCGAGCGGTCGTTGCCCATTCGCAACGTCGGACCGGACCTGGGTGCGCACACCCGCGAGGTGCTCGCGGGACTATTGGGCATGTCCGACAGCGAGATCGACGCCCTGGAGGCACTGTGATGGAAGCGATCCTGCGCGATGTGACCCTGCGCGACGGCCTGCAGCTCACCGGAAAGACACTGCCGGTCGCGCGCAAGGCCGAGATCGTGCGCCGGCTGCTGGCGCTGGGCGTTCCGGAATTGGAGATCGGCTCCATGGCGCGCCCGGATCTGGTGCCGCCCATGGCCAATACGCTCGAGCTGGTCGCCGCGCTCACGCCCGAGGAATTGGCGCGCTGCTGGGTGTGGGTGGCCACGCCGCGTCATGTGGAGAAGGCCGCGGCGGCGGGCGTGCGCAATTTCCAGTACTGCTTCTCGGTCTCGGACGCGCACAACAAAGCCAATATCGGGCGCAGCACCGAGGACAGCCTGGCGGCCATGCCGGACGCGGTCGCCATCGCCCGGGAGGCGGGCGGGCGCATTCAGCTGTGCCTGGCAACGGCTTTCACCTGCCCGTTCGACGGGCCGGTCGATCCCCGCCGGGTCCTGGCCATCGCCGGGGACCAGCGTGCGGCGGGCTCGGCGGACATCGTCATCGCCGACACCCTGGGGCAGGCGTATCCCGCGCAGGTCTCGGCCCTGATCGCCGCGGTGGCCGCGCCCGGGCGCTGGGGTACGGCCAACCGCCGCATCGTGTTCCACGGCCACGACACGTGGGGCATGGGCGTGGCGAACTCGCTGGCGGCCATCGCGGCCGGTGCGGCCGTGGTGGACGGCTCGCTCGGCGGGCTCGGCGGCTGCCCGTTCGCGCCCGGGGCGTCCGGCAACACCGCCAGCGAGGATCTGCTCTTCGCCACGCGGCCGGAATGGTTCACGCCCGAATCCCTCGCGGGACTGGTGCCGATATCCGAACAGTTGCTGGCCGAACTCGGCGAACCGAATCGCTCCCGGACGGCCGAAGGCAGTCGCTCCGAAGCGGCGGCATTCGACTGGGTTATTCGCGGGTAGCACCGATATCGACGAAGCCGGGGACTATCACGGATGAATCCATGAAAACGGTAGCCAGTTATTAGCTGAATTCGCGCAGAATTAATGCGCCGAGTTCTTTCATGGATTCATTTCGCGAGTTTCACTCGACGGGTTTCACTCGGACGGAGGGACTCGATCGACTCCGGGGTCCGTGTGCCGCCCGGGGAGAGTCAGTTGCCGTCGGTGGGCGCGTTGTCCGCGCGTAGTTTGAGCAGGACCAATCCTGCGGTGCAGGCCAGTATCAGGCCCGCGACGGTGATTTCCACATGTAGGCCCGCTATCCCGAGGATCGCGCCGACCACTCCGCCCAGGAAGAACAGCCAGGCGGCGGCACGGGCCAGGATTGCCGACGGTCTCGACGGTCTGTCCACCGCCGGTTCCCCGGGCCGCGCGTTGGCGCGCAGCGGGGATGTCGAGAATGCACCCATCATCCACTCCTAGATGACGCCCACCGGTTCGGCGAATCTTCGGCGCGTCTCTCGGCTAATTTCGGGCGTCTCACGTGTAACTTTGGACACACATTACGGCTCGGCAACGAATTGTCCATGCGACACGTGCTCGCAACACGCAGAGTTTATTAATCCGATATCTGAATCACTGCTGTTTGAGATATTGTCGTAGCCTTCCGGAACAACGCCGTAGTCGTACAAATCGGACCAAGCACCCGCCTGGCCCCGAGTCATCACCTCCGTTATGGTGAGCCCACTCGAGACAATCAGGAGTGCCACAAATGGACGGCAGCAACGCCCGCGCGGACGAGCGCGGCGACACCACACCGCGGAGGCCGCTCCCCCGGCCCGTGGCCGGTGCCGCCGCAGCCGTCGGCGTGGTTTCGCTGGGTCTGGTGCTTCTCGGCGCCTGCGGCCTCGGCCGCCAGGACGTCTATGTGCCGCCCCCGGCCCTGAACGCGGATCTGCAAGCCGCGCCGGAGATTACGAAGCCGGGCGAGAGCACGACGCCCGGGGTTCTGATCCCGCCCTCGCCGACCTGGCGGGTGGCCTCGGACCAGCCGCCCCGGCGCACGCTGCCGCCGTCGGTCACCATCGATCCCGATGACCCGGACTACCCGGGGGATCGGACCGACCGGCCGAGCACCACCACCCGCACCACCCGGCCGACCACCCCGCGCACCACCTCGCGGCCGCCGGTGACCACCACCGAGCGCCCGGTGACGACCGAACGACCGGTCACCACGACCGAGATCACCACTACCGCGCCGGCCACGACCACCGAACGGCCCACCGCCACCGACGATTCCGACGAGTGAGAGGCACGGCCGAACAGGTTCGGCTGCCCGGATTCCGCGGCGGCGGGCGCTGCCGCGCACCTCATCGGTCCGGGCAGCCCGCCGCGGCGCGGGCGCTACCAGTCGCCGTCGGTGACGGGCTTGCCCTTCGGATCGCCCAGGTGGTGCACCTGCCCGGGAACCGGGTCCTGCCACGGCTCATGGTCCGCGCCCAGCCACTCGCCGACCGGGGCCACGGTGGACAGTTCGGTGACGGGCGCGAGATCTGTTGCGTCGGAGTCGAAGTAGTCGAACCACGGCAGGCCCGCCTCGGTGTACGCCTGCCGGTTCACCGGTGAGGGCGGCGGCGCTTCGCCGGTGATGCGCTGCCAGTCCGGCGGCGTCACCAGGTGCACGAAGACACGGCCGGAACGCGTTGTCGCCCACGACTCGAGCGCGCGATCGTCGGCGTAGATCTCCTGGTGCATGGTGCCGCCGACGCCCAGGCCCATGGCCTTGGCGGACTTTCCCGGCGCCGAACGGGCGGGCGGCGCGCCGGGGGCGGACCCCGGGGGCCGGGGAGCCGCGCCGTACCCCTGCGCGGGGGGAGCCATCGGCGGGGGCGCCGGGTACGCGCCGAAGGAACCGGTGTTACCCGCGGGATCGCCCCACTGCGGCGCGGGCCCGCCGTACCCGCCGCCCGGCGCCGGCGGCGGGCCACCGGGTGTCGGCGCGCCGTAACCACCGGAGCCACCGGCGTATCCGCCGGCCCACGGCGGCGGCTTCTCGCCGTAGCCGCCGTCGAACGGGCTGCCGAGCGTCTGTGGTCCGCCACCGCGGCCGGCTTCCCGTGCGCGCTGGGCCTTGCGCCACTGCGCCAGTTCGATCTCGTTCAATCCGAAGTGCTGCAGCTGGATTCCGCCCCAGACCTCCTCCCCGGTGACCTGACCCTCCACCGTCGCGCCCAATCCCAAAGGCACCGCGACGAATTGGCGGATGGTGCCCGCACCGGAGTTGATGCCGTCCAGCCAGGGCTGGCGGGGTAGCACCACGTAGTTCTGCGGGTCGCGCCCGAGCCGATCGCTCCACGGCTTGCCCGAGACCGCGCACACCTTGCCCACCCCGATCTGCAGGGCCGCCGGCTCCTGCGCGGAGAACGAGAGCCACATGGCCTCGCGCAGGTACATGGGCAGCATGACGCCGCCGCGTTTCGCCCATTCGTCGGGCACCGTGTCCGCGTAGTCGGCCACCCGCCGCACCGGGAAATCCCCGATGCCCGGCGGCAGCGCGTGCGTCCCCGTCTCCGGCAGCCGCAGCGTGCGAATGAATCGCACCCGCACACCCCCCGCCAAAACCAGCGTATTCCCGTCCAGCCGAACAGTTTCCTCTCCCATGACCGCACCCTACGCGCGCGAGAGAACCCGCCCCCACCACTTTTCGCGTTCCGCGGATCGACCCGCGCGCCCGGCCACGCGCGTGTCCCCCGCCCCGGCCGCGAACACACGCCCAGCGGGACATCACACGGCTAACCGTGCGCACTGAACCGCGCCGGGCGCGGCCCACTGGAACGCGGTCCGGTGGAAGCGATCCGGAGCCCGCTCACGTCCTGCCTCGCGGCGGCGGAGTGACTCCCGCGCAGGCGCATTCGTCGCGAAACGAACGCGCCCCGCTCCTGGAGAGAGCGGGGCGCGGGGACGGCGGGTTCGGGTCAGAACTCGACGAGGGTGTAATCGCCTACGTGGTCGGCGAGTTGGCGCAGGTGATCCAGGTCGCCGCCCAGGGTGCGGGCGATGCCGGTGAGGCGGGCCACGTAGTGGCTCACCGGGTACTCGGTGGTGATGCCGATGCCGCCGTGCATCTGGATCGCCTCCTGGCCGATGTGGCGGGCCGAGCGGCCCACCTGCAGGCGGGCGCGGGCGGCGACGGCGGGATCGGTGACCTCGTCCACCAGGGCGGCCGTGGCGTACAGGCTCATACTGCGCGCCAACTCCAGGGAGACGTACATTTCGGCCGCCCGCTGACTCAGGGTCTGGAACTTGGACAGCGTGACGCCGAACTGCTTGCGGGTCTTGAGGTATTCGGTGGTGAGTCGCAGCGACTCCTCCATCGCGCCGAGCGATTCCGCGCACAGCGCGGCCTGCGCCTGGGCGGTCACCGTGGCCAGCGCGGCCGCGGCGTCGGCGTTGTCGCCGAGCAGTTCACCCGGGGTGGCGGTGAACTCGAGTTGCGCGCCGCGGCGCTCGTCGAAGGTGCGGAAGGGCTTGCGCACCACGCCCGTCGCGTCGGCGGCGACCAGGAACAGCCCGAGGCCGCCACCCGGCAGTTCGGCGCTGACCACGAACTCGTCGGCGCAATCCCCGTGCGGCACCGGGTTCTTCACCCCGGTCAGCACGTATCCGTCGCCCTGCGGCACCGCGATGGTGGCGAGTTCGGCGACGGGCCAGCGGGTTCCGGGCTCGTCGTGGGCGAAGGCCAGCAGCTTCTCCCCCGCGACCAGCGCGGGCAGCACGCGCTGCCGCTGTGCCTCGGTGCCGGCGGCGGCGATCAGGCCGCCCGGGATCAGCACGGCGTCCAGGATCGGCTCGGGCGCCAGGCGGCGGCCGACCTCCTCCAGCACGACCATGGTCTCCACCGGCCCGGCGCCCACGCCGCCGTCCTCCTCGCTGAAAGCCAGGCCGAGCACGCCGAGTTCGGCGAGCTGGTTCCAGACCTCGCGGTTCCAGCCGAGTTCGGCGTCGGTGACCTTCAGGCGGGACTCCGGGTCGTAGGCGCGGGCGAGCAGATCGCGGACCGTGTCGCGCAGCATGACCTGTTCATCGGTGAGTTCGAAATCCATGGCGGCAGCTCACAATCCGAGGATGGTGGAGGCGATGATGGTGCGCTGCACCTCGCTGGAACCTCCGTAGATGGTTGTCTTGCGGTAGTTCAGGTAGCCGGGACCGGTGCGCTGCGCCCAGGCGGGCGAAGCGATGTCATCGGCCTGCACCGGCAGCGCGTCCGGGCCCGCGATGTCCAGCAGCAACTCGGTCGCGGCCTGCTGGAGCTCGGAGCCACGCAGCTTGAGCACCGAGGACGCCGGATTCGGTTTGCCGTCGGTGGTATTGGAGACGACCCGCATCAGGGTCAGCTCCAGCGCCAGCAGCTCGTTCTCCAGCGCCGCCACGCGCGCGGCGAACACCGGATCCTCGAGCAGCGTGCCGCGTCCCGACCTGGTCTGGGCCGCATACTCTTTCGCGACCGCGAGTTTCACCTTGGTGCGGCCGACGCCGGTGATGCCGGTGCGCTCGTTGCCGAGCAGGAACTTGGCGTAGGTCCAGCCCATGTTCTCCTCGCCGACCAGCTGATCGGCCGGAACCCGGACGTTCTCGAAGAAGACCTCGTTGACCTCGTGACCGCCGTCGATGAGCTTGATCGGCCGGACGGTCACGCCCGGCGACTTCACGTCGAACAGCAGCATCGAGATGCCCGCCTGCTTCTTCGCGGCCGGATCGGTGCGGACCAGGCAGAAGATCCAGTCCGCGTACTGCGCCAGCGTGGTCCAGATCTTCTGGCCGTTGACGATGTAGTCGTCGCCGTCACGGACGGCGGTGGTGCGCAGCGAGGCCAGGTCCGACCCGGCGTCGGGCTCGGAGAAGCCCTGGCACCACCAGATGTCGAGGTTGGCGGTCGGGGGCAGGAAGCGCGCCTTGAGCTCCTCCGAGCCGAACTGCGCGATGACCGGGCCGATCATCTGGGCGTTGAAGGTGAGCGGCTCGATGACCGAGGCCAGCTGCATCTCGTCTTCCCAGATGTGGCGCTGCATGGGCGTCCAGTCACGGCCGCCCCAGGCGACCGGCCACTTGGGGACCGCGTAGCCGTGTTCGTTGAGGATCCGATGCGTGGTGACGATGTCGTCCTTGGAGATCTCGCGCCCGTACTTCACGCGCTCGCGAATCTCCGCCGGGATCTTGGTCCGGTAGAACTCGCGCAGTTCGTCCCGGAATTTCACCTCGTCGGGTGACAGGGCAAGTTTCATCGCTTCTCCCAGCGTCGCTGTCGTTTCAAGGTCAAACTTACCCCTCGGTAATACTCGGCGTGTCGGCTGGATCACACCCGGTGGCCGCCTCGGCAGACGCGATTGCGGGGCAGCTGGTACGTTGCCGGGGAGATCCGGTGCGCCGGTGCCGCTTCCGAGCGCAGAGCCGCCGATCGTCCCACCGGTATCCCCAGTTCGCAGGAGAAGTACGAGTGAACGGCAGAACTCTTCCCGGGCGTGCCGCCTCGGTCACCGCCCTCGCCGCCGCCGCGGTCCTGTGCGCGGCGGGCACGGCCGCCGCCGACGCGGAGAAATCGCCGGTCGAGACCGCGATCGAGCAGCTCACCACCGCCGCGGGCGACAACGCCGAGGCCCGCGCCGCGGTCACCACCGTGAGCAAGGGCGCCCAGCTGGTCGCGGCCGCCAGGCTCGGCGACATCGGCTTCCGGCCGTTCGGGTACACCGCGCCCACCATCGGCTGCGGGCACAACCTGCCCTTCACCATGACCGCGGCCTCGGCGACCCCCGGCATGGTGAACGGCCCCGAACTCGGCCTCGCCGGTCCGCCCGGCACCCTGCGGTTCCAGGCCACCCCCGCGCATTCGGGGATGCCGCTGGCCTCGGGCCTGAGCGTGGCGTGGCTCAATGTCGGCAACGGCCGCAGCGGCATCAGCCCGCTGGCCGACGTGACCGAATACAACCTCCCGGCCCTGGCGACAACCGTGGACTCCGGCCCGGGCACCGTCGTGGCCTCGCTCTGGGGGACGATCGACTACCCCGCCGCCCGCTGCGTGGTGCTGCCCACGGTCGGGCTGTTCACCGTGGCCGAGCTGCCGAAGACGGACGGGCAGCCCTCGACCGGCTCGGGTGGTTCCAGCGACAGCGGCTCGAGCGGCTCCGGCGACGCGCCCGCACCGGCCGACGCCGCGCCCGCCGACCCGGGTGCTCCCGCACCCGCCGCGCCCGCACCCGCCGCGCCGGCCCCGGCGGCCCCGGCCGCGAGCTAGTCGCACACGGGATCCGCCCGGACCGCCGGCCACCGGACCCCGATCGGCTCTGCCTCACAATCACCTTCGTGCCCG
>NZ_JBEXUS010000146.1:0-18128 GCF_040614455.1 Nocardia sp. NPDC005978 | reverse complement strand
GCAGAAGAGCACGGGCGGGCGGGCCTGGAAGACGGTGACGGCGTCGCGGTCCTCGGCCACGCTCACGCTCACGGTGATGCGGATGCCGGCGCAGGCCGCTGAAGCTGCCCGTCACCGCGAGACGGGCGATGTGGAGGGGGATTTCGGCGGTCGGGACGATCGTCAGCTTGTAGACGCCGCCGCCGACCTCGTCGCAGAGAACGACTTCCTGGCCGGGTCGGACCTGGGTGTGCAGCTTGTCGATATCGCAGGCGCGTTCGGCGCCGTAGCCGGAGTAGGTGCGGATGTGGGTTTCCGCGGCCGCGGGCCCGGCGTTGGCGGTGGCCAGGGCCCCGAGGGCGGCGCAGGCAGCGAGGGTGAAGGTGGCGGTGCGGTTGGGCATGATTCCTCTTGACTGGAGGTGGGTCGGTTACTCGTGGGTCCAGGTGCAGCCGTTGACCTCGATGACGTCGCCGTCGTTCAGGCGGACATACGAAGCGCCCGTGTAGGACTCGATGTCGATCAGTTCGGAGGTCTTGGCGCCCTTGTAGGGGAGCCAGGTGATGAAGCAGACGCCATAGTCGTCCTCGGTGGGGCCCGCGGTGGAGTACGTGCCGGGCTGCACATCCTGGCCGACGATCTGCATTCCCTCGTGGAGGGTGGAGGCGGGCGCGGCGCCGGCGACGCCGACGGCGGTGAGGGTAGCCAGGGTGGCGGCGGTCAGCGTAGTGATCAGCTTGCGGTGCATGGGATTTCGATTCCTTCGAAAGGGTGGGATCAGATCTGGTACTGCGGGCAGTAGGCGTCGATGGCGGCGTTGAGGAAGGTGTAGGGGTACTGCACCGCGCCGCGCGAGCTCTCGGCCAGGGTGATGTGGTTGCGGGCCGAGTTGCCGTTCGTGTCGAGCCAGCGGCACTGCGACTGGGCCAGGCGGATGGCGCTGTCCTGGACGGTGCAGCTCTTCTTGGTCTGGCTGGCGTCGCGCAGGAACTGGCGGTCGGCCGAGGTGCGGGCGGCGCAGCCGGAGCCGGAAGAGCCGCTGCCGCTGCCGGATCCGGTGTCGGGGGCCGCGAACGCGGTGGGTGCGGCGGCGGTGAGGGCGGCGGCCGTCGCGCCGATGGCGATGAGGGTGGGGAGGGTGCGCATGGTTTTCCTTGGTTTGGGCGTAAGGGAGCGCCGCGGGTGGCAATAGGCCGACCGCGGTGTGTGACAACGGACTTCAGGTCCCGGCGAGGCGCCGGTGTACGCGGCGAGACCTGTACGAGTCGCTCTCCGAGCTGTGGGCGACCGGCCTCTGCGGCGTTGATGTAAAACGTAGAGCATAGTGAAAACATTCGCAACACGAATCTGGAGATTGATTTTTGCTTAGGCATCACGCAGGGTGGGGGAACGTACACGAGAGGAGAGGCATGTCGAAGCCCGTGTCGAAGGTCAATGCCGCGGAGATCTCGCGGCTCACCGGCGTCACTCGCGCCACCGTCAGCAACTGGCGCCGCCGGCACGCCGACTTCCCGAAACCGACACCCGGGAGCACGGAGACCCGGCCCACCTTCGACCTGCACGAGGTACGAGATTGGCTGGTCGCGCACGGTGTGGAGGCGAACGACTCGCCCGCCACCGAGTTGCGCACGCTCGTGCGGGCGCAGGCCACGCCGGAGCCGGCGAGGCAGGTGCTGGCATCGCTGCGCCGGGTCGAGGGGGGCTGGGATGCGGCCGGAGCGCGGGCCGAGGTGGGGGCCGCCGCCGGTGCTTTCACGCGGGCGGTGGCGGCCGGGGAGACCCGGGCCGCGCTGGACGCCCTCGCCGAACGGGCCTTGGACGGGACCCAGGCGACGGGTGTGTACATCACCCCCGAAGTGGTGGCCGAGTTGATGGTCGCGCTACTCAGCTCGCCCGGTGGGGCCGATGTACACAGCGTGCTGGACCCCGCCTGCGGCAGTGGGTCGCTGTTGCTGGCCGCTGCGCACGCGGGGGCGGCTGAGCTGTACGGGCAGGACGCGCTCGCGGTGCAGGCGCATCGGACCCGGCTGCTGCTGGAGGCGGACGCCGAGCTGGAACCGGCTGTGCGAGACGGCGACAGTCTCACCGCCGACGCCTTTCCGGATCTGCGCGTCGACGCCGTGCTGTGCAATCCGCCCTACGGGCAACGGGATTGGGGATCGGACACCCTGGCCTTCGACGCGCGGTGGGACTACGGGCCGCCGCCGCGCAACGAATCGGAGCTGGCCTGGGTGCAGCACGCCGTCGCGCATCTGAAGGCCGGTGGCACCGCGGTGTTGCTGTTGCCGCCCGCCGTCGCCACCCGGCCCTCGGGGCGCAAGATCCGCGCGAATCTGGTGCGGTCCGGGACATTACGCGCGGTGATCGGCTTGGCGCCGGGTGCGGCGCAACCGTGGCACGTGGGGTTGCAGCTCTGGGTGTTGCGACCGCAGCAGGCGGCGGACTCCATGCTGTTCGTCGACACCACGGGGTTGTCGGTGAAGATCGACGGCGAGGACCGCATCGACTGGGACGCCGTCAGCGATGCCGCCGTGCGGGCCTGGCGCGTATTCGACAGTCCCGCAACGGATGACGCGGCGGTGTCGGGACGCGCGGCGGTCGTGCGGCTGGTGGATGTCCTGGACGAGGAGGTCGATCTCACGCCGGCCAGGTACGTGCGGTCGTCCCTTGACTCGGGCACCGTCGCCGACGAGGTGGACGGCGCTATCCGCCGGCTCGTCGACACCACGGTGGAACTGACCTCCGTCACCGAACTACTGGCGGGCTGGTCCGAAACCGAGGGCAAGAACTGGCGTTTCGTCACCATCAACGATTTGGCGAAGAATGCTCAGGTCGAGTGGATCAAGAGTGATCCGCCGAGTTCGGAGCGGCCGGAAGCGGGCGCCGACCGGCCGGTGCTCACCGCGCCGGATGTCGCGACCGGTAGTGCCGCGTCGGGGACCATGGCCACGGCGGCGCCGGCGGTGCCCAACCTGGTCCGGGCCGGGGACGTGCTGATTCCCGCCGTACGCAGTGATCGTTCGGGCGGCCGGAGCGCGCGGGTGGCCGATGCCGCGGACGCGGGCGTGGTGCGCGGGCCGCACGTGCACACCCTGCGGGTCGATCCGGCCCGCTTCGATCCCTGGTTCCTCGCCGGATTCCTGACCGGTGCCGAGAATGTCTCCGCGACAAGGACATCCACGATCCGATTCGATCCCACCCGGTTGAAGGTGCCGGTGCTGTCGCTGGCCGAGCAACAGCGCTACGGTGCGCTGTTCCTGCAGCTGTTCCTGCTGCGCACCGCCGCGCGCCGGGCCGGGTACGCCGCCGAGCACGTCGCGGAATTGGTGACCACCGGCTTGACCGCCGGTGCGCTGATCCCCGAGGACAAACCCCGGGGTGGTCGATGACCGATTGTTCGGTCCTGCGGGCGGAGATGACGCTGCTACCGTTAGCGCGGGCCACGGGGGAAACGCACGCGATGAGCACCAGGGGGAGACGGTCGGTTGTGACGGGGGATATCGCCGCCTATCCGGACTATCGCGCGCTCGCCGAGCGTGAATTCGACGCTCTCGTCTACGATCCCGGCCACTTCGGGCGGGCGGGTGAGCGGCGCTGGTCGACCGTCGAGGGGGCGCGGAGCTGGGCGCGGCACTGCCTCGGGCACGCCGGGCCGGGAAGCCTGGTCGCGGTCGCCATGCCGGGCCGGCTGGCATTCGCGGCGGACGCTCGAACGCTTCGGGGTGTGCTGCTGCGCGGCGGACTGTTGCGGGCGATCCTTTCCGGGATTCCGGATTCCCCAGATCTGTGGCTGCTCAGGCAATCCGAAAAGCCATCCGCGCACGTGCTGCTCGTGAACGCGGCCGGTGAACCCGCCTACGCACTGCGGGCGTGGCGAGCATTCGAAGAGGACCCCATGCATCCCGATGCCATTCCGCACACCGCGCGTGTGGTCGAACTGCTCGACGCGGACATCGATTTGAGTCCGCGGGGGCTGGGCGATCCGCAGGACGGATATCCGGCGCTGCGCGACGAGCTGGCGGGGGTGTTCCCGGAGGCCCCGGCGCTCGAGGCCGAATCCGGCTCCCACGGGACGATTTCGCTGGAAGAGCTGGTGGAAGCGGGGACAGTCACGATCTATCAGGCGTCGCCGGCCGCCGGTGCCGACGAGGGTGATTCGCCCGTCCTGTCGGTGAAGGATGTTCGGCTCGGCCGGGCGCCCTCGCGGCGGGGGAGTGCGGAAATGCCCGGGGCGGTGACGATTCGCGGCGGGGATATCGCGGTCGCCATCGGCAGTGCGGCCGCGGTTCGGGTGTGTGCCGAGGACGGGGCGTTGCTGGGCACCGGCATTCATCTCGTGCGGACCAACTCCGCCGTGGTCGATCCGAGTTTCCTCGCCGGGGTGCTGCGTGCGGCCGTCGAAGCGGAGGACGGGCCGGTCGACCTGTATCAGGTGTCCGTGCCGCGTATTCCGCCCGCCGAACAGCGGCGATACGGGGCCGCTTTCGAGCGGCTGAACGAGTTCGAGGCCGAATGGCAGCGGCGGCGCGCTGTCGCGGAAGCCCTGGTGCGGACCGGATTCCAAGGGTTGGCGCAGGGGCGGCTACGTCCGCCCGAGGACGCCGAGTAGTTTGGCTTCTCTCATGAACTCACGGAGGTAGGGGCGGTGCAACCGCAGCTCATCGGCGGCCGGTACGAGCTGATCAAACAGATCGGCGCGGGCGGCATGGGGCAGGTATTCGACGGCTTCGACCACAATCTGAAGCGCCGGATCGCCGTGAAGTTCACCCACCCCCACCTCGACCAGGACCCGGATTGGGCCCGGCGCTTCTTCCGCGAGGCGGAATTGATGGCGGCGCTGCGGCATCCGGGACTGCCGGCGATTCATGACGTGGGGACCTCGCCGGGGCCGCCCGAACGGCCCTATCTGGTCATGGAATACGTCGAAGGCGTGACCTTCGAGGAATTGCTCGACCGGCACGGGGCCCTGCCGATCGGGGTGGTCGCCGCGCTGGGGGCGCAGGCCGCGGCCGTGCTGGCCGCGACGCATCGGAATCGGATCTATCACCGGGATCTCAAACCGTCGAATCTCATGCTGTGCGACGACGGAACGGTGAAGGTGCTGGACTTCGGGCTGGCGGTGGCGCCGGATTCGAACCGGACGCGGTACACGCGGACCGGGCATACGCTCGGGACGCCCGCGTTCATGGCGCCGGAGCAGGTCGAGGGCAAGGCCGTTGTGCCGCAGACGGATCTGTACTCCATGGGGTTGGTGCTGCACGAACTTCTCACCGGATCGCGGGTGATGACGGGCAGCAACGAATATCTGGTGTGGCAGAACCAGGTTCAGTACATGCCGCCGGATATTCGGCAGGATCTGCCGGGGATGCCGGCGGATCTGGCTCGACTGATCATGAGCATGCTCGCCAAGGCTCCGGAGCAGCGACCGGATGACGCGGCGAGTGTGCACGCGGGGTTGTTGCGCCATGCCTCGGGGTTGAGTCATCTACCCGAGGTGCACGACACGCACAGTCCGGCGCAGATGTACGCGCTCGCGGTGGGGGCGGCGACCTCGACGCGGACCGCGCAGACCGTGGTGGCTCCGACCCGCGTGCTGCCGAAACCCGTTGTCGCCGAGGCTGTGCCGGGCGGGACCGACTTCAGTCGCGGGGATCTCAAGCGCGCTATGCGGCGTGCTCGGGACTATGCCGACGACTCTCGCTACGACCCGGCGATTCATGAGCTCAAGACCGTCGTGGAAAAGGCTGTGCCGCTGCTGGGTTCGCGGGACGCCGATGTGGTCGAGGCTCGACTGCGGCTGGCGGACATTCGATTCGAGAGCGCGGACTACTCCGGTGCGGCGGATCTCTACCGCACGCTGATCGACGATCTGACCGCCGAGCGTGGGCCGTACGACGACCATGTCATGTACTGCCAGCGGCAATTGGCCACCTGCCATGTGTATCTGGGCGATGTGCGCGCGGCGTTGACCCGGCTCAAGCGGCTGCACAGTCAGATGGCGGTGCGGTATGGGGAAGAGGACAGGCGGGTCATCGAACTCGCGGGGCAGATCAGCCATATCAAGACCGCCTGACCGGAGTTCGGCGTGACGCGGCTCTTGCCGATCCCGATGAGCGGTTGCCGGCAGGGCGGGATTTCGGCCCACGGGCCGAGGTGATCCGGACAAAACGGTTGTGCTCGAACGTGTTCGGTCGGTGTGCGTAGCGACCTCTCAGCGCGCTGTGGTCGCCCGGCCGTACCTTTGGTGCCTGCCCGGCGTCACCTATGTCGACCTGCGGTCGGACCCGAAATCGTTTGGCATGTCGGACCCATCGTCTACGGTGGCCCGTGCAGGCCATCCGCGGCGAATTCGGAGCGTCATGAGCATCGCTGACCAGAGTGTGTTGTCCCTCGTGGTTGTGCTTTCCCAAACGAACGACCGGTTGGTTGTCTGGCATGTGAATGTCGGTCGAGGGATGGGGCTTTCGCGGCTATCGGGCGCTTGGGTCGTTGACGCCGGGGATGGGGAGACCGTGGAGCGGCTCACGGGTGGGTATCGGCGGCTGTGGTGTGACGAGGGTGGCGGGGGCGGCGGGGACGTGGTCGATCTGGCGGGTACGGTGGCGGCGGTCGAGGCGGAGGTGGAGGCTGTGGACGGGGTGTTCACGCGGCATCAGGAAACGTTGGCGGGGAAGTTGATTCGGCCGGTGTGGCCGGAGATGGTGCATCCCGCCGCGGCGCGGCAGCCCAGGCATGACGTCGACCCGGAGGTGCGGCCGGTACTGGCCATGGCGTGGGGGCTGGCGGGGCTCGCGGACGCGTGGGCGGAGTTCGAGTCGTTGCGGGTGGCGCGGCCGTTTCTGGTCGAGCATGGTGGGCGCACGCCGCGGGCGCTGCCGGTGCGGGTGCGGTGACGATGGGACTGTCGTTCGCGGCCATCGACGTGGAGACGGCCAACTCGGCGCGGGGAAGCATTTGCGCCGTGGGTGTTTCGGTGGTGCGGGACGGGCGGCGGGTCGATACCCGGTCGTGGTTGTGCCGGCCGCCGCGGGCCGTGGATTTCTTCAATCAGCACAACATTCGGGTGCACGGGATCTCGGCCGCGATGGTCGCGGACGAGCCGGGGTTCGCGCAGCGGTGGCCCGAGGTTGCCGCGCTGGTGGGTGACCTGCCGCTGGTCGCGCACAACGCGAGTTTCGACAGCGGGGCGTTGAGCGAAGCGTGTACGCGCAGCGGGATCGCCATGCCCGCATGGGAATTCAGCTGCAGTCTGGCGATGTCGCGACGGCACCTGGATCTGGAGAGTTACCGGCTGCCGAATGTGGCTGCGGCGCTGGATATTCCGGTGTTCGCCCATCACGAGGCCGGGGCCGACGCGATGGCGGCGGCCGACATCGTGCTGGCGCTGGCGGCTCGGACGGGCGTCGGCTCGCTGTTCGAACTCGAAACCACCGGCGTCGACCGGCCCTATCGCAGCAGGCGTGCGGCCCGCCCCGTCGACCTGGATCGGCCCGAGGCCGAGCGCTCGGAACGGTCCCACCGCCGCTCCTTCTACGATCGCCCCCAACTGGTGATGCCCGAGGTAACCGGCGCCGACCCGACCCACCCGCTACACGGCCGCGTGGTGGTCTTCACCGGCGAGCTGGCGTCGATGACCCGCCAGCAGGCATGGGACGCAATAGCAATCCACGGCGCGACCCCCGCCAAGAACGTCACCCGCCGCACGACGGCGTTGGTCATCGGCGACAGGTTCACCGGCGACGACCCGTCAGTGTTCAGCACCACGAAGGCGGCTCGGGTCGCCGAACTCCGTTCGCGCGGACAGCACATCGAGGTTCTCGACGAGGGGCGGTTGCGTGCCTACCTCGGCGCACATGCCGCTCAAACGGCAGAGGATCGATGTCCACATACATCGGGCGGTTCCTCCTCGGGGCGTGCTCGTGGATGCCGCTGCGCCGTGGGTGCCCGCTAACTTCTGGCAGGCACTACCTCGGGGAGCTGCGGCGATAGGCTGCCGTCATAGGTATCGACGCTGTTGGGGCGGGTTCGGTTCCGGGTGTGGCTGGGGTCGTCGGGTGCGTGGCGAATTGCCCGCATCGGCGGGGCTCGCGGTGGGCGATAAGCTTCCTCGGGTGACCGACGAGAAGCTGTTGCAGGGGCCGATCCACGCCGTCCACGTCGAGTTGGGCGCCACCTTCGCGCCTTTCGGGGGGTGGGAGATGCCGGTGTCGTACGCGGGGACGGTGGGGGAGCACACCGCCGTGCGGACCGCCGTGGGGGTGTTCGACGTCAGCCATCTGGGGAAGGCCACGGTCAAGGGGGCGGGGGCCGCGGCGTTCGTGAACTCCGCGCTGACCAACGACCTCGGGCGGATTCGGCCGGGGAAGGCGCAGTACACGCTGTGCTGCACCGCCGAGGGCGGGGTTATCGACGACCTCATCGCGTACTACGTGAGTGACGACGAGATCTTCCTCGTGCCGAACGCCGCCAATACCGCGGCCGTGGTGGCCGAGATGCGGAAGGTCGCGCCCGAGGGGATCACCATCACCGACGAGCATCGGTCGTACGCGGTGTTCGCGGTGCAGGGGCCGAAGTCGGCGGAGGTGCTGACCAAGCTCGGGCTGCCCACCGACATGGAGTACATGGCGTACGAGGACGCCGAATGGGACGGGCGGCCGGTGCGGGTGTGCCGGACCGGGTACACCGGCGAGCACGGGTACGAGCTGCTGCCGAAGTGGGACGACGCGGAAGCGGTGTTCCGGGCGCTCGTGGCCGAGGTCGAGGCCGCGGGCGGGCAGGCCGCCGGGTTGGGTGCGCGGGACACGTTGCGCACCGAGATGGGGTACCCGCTGCACGGACACGAACTGTCGCTGGAGATTTCGCCGTTGCAGGCGCGGACCGGGTGGGCCGTCGGGTGGAAGAAGGACGACTTCTGGGGGAAAGAGGCGCTGGTTCGGGAGAAGGCCGACGGGCCGCGGCGACTGCTGCTCGGGCTGAAGGCGATCGACCGGGGCGTGCTGCGGCAGGGGCAGGGCGTGTTCCAGGGAGATGCGCAGGTCGGTGAAACCACCTCGGGGACTTTCTCTCCCACGCTGAAGGTGGGAATCGCGTTGGCGCTCATCGATACCGCGTCGGGGATCGAGCCGGGCGCTCAGGTCGAGGTGGACGTGCGGGGGCGGCGGATCAAGTGTGAGGTCGTCAAGCCGCCGTTCGTGGAGCCGCATACCGCGTGAGGTGAGTGCCGAAAAACGTGCACTGTCGGGGCTCAGGGGGCGGGTTCCTGCCTTCTGGGGCGTGATGGTGCACGGAAATTGGCGGCCACGCCCGTACGGACCTCCGGCGGATACCTCCGGGCCACACCGCCGGCGCCCGGGTAGTTTCGGTCCACCGGCGGAACACCGGTCCCGTGAATCAACACCGGTCCCGACTACGGCGACCGGAATGGTCGTCTGGGGGTAAGCCGCCCAGGGCCGGAGTCGGGCGACAGCATCGGAAGCCGTAGGCGCTCAGGGGTTCCGGAGTCCTCGGAGCGAGCCCAGAGAGCGGGCGAGCAGCGACCGAAGGTCTTTCAGGCCCTCCTCGCCGAGATCGGCGCTCAGGCGCCGCTCGATCGCGGCGATCCGTTCGCCCGCGAGAGTCACCGCGGCGCGGCCGGACTCGGTGGCGACGACCACGCGGGCGCGGCGGTCGGCGGGGTCGACGGTGCGTTCGACGTAGCCGTGGCGTTCCAGGTGCGTGATCAGCTCACCCATCGACTGCTGGGTCATGCCCGCCGACTCGGCGAGGGCGGTGACGCGGGAACCCTCGGGGGGCAGGTGGCGGAACACCGCGTAGTGGGCGGGGCGCAGGGTGTCGTGGAGCTCGGCGCGGAGGTCGTCGTCCAGGGTCTGTTCGAAGACGTGGGTGACTTGAACGAGGAGCTTCAGCAGGGTGGGGTCGGGTGTTGACACGATAGGAAGGTTACCTTTATATATTGGAAATGGACAAAGCGACCCTCACGTTTCGCAGTGGGCACGAAGTGACCTTCGTCGAGGAGGGTGTGGACGAGGGCGGGGCGTTCCTGCGGCTTCGGCACCGGTTGCCCACGCCCGGGCGGCAGGCTGGGCCGCATTGGCATCCGGTGCTGGGTGAGCGGTGGACCGTGCGGTCGGGGCGGCTGCGGTTCAAGATCGACGGTGTGGAAAAGGTTGTGGGCGCGGGTGATTCGCTCGCTGCCGGGGCCAACGTCGTGCACGAATTCTGGAGCGAGACCGACGACGTGGTGCTGGATCACGAGATCCGGCCGCCGCTGCGGCACTGGGAGATGTTCCGGCTGTGGCAGGCCCTCGACGCGGCCGGGCGCACCACGAAAGCGGGCGTCCCGCGCAACCCGCTGGCCCTGGCCCTGCTGTGGGAGTACCAGGACGGGTATCTGGCCGGGATTCCGGCGGGCGTGCAGCGGGTGGTGCTGGGCGGGCTCGCGCGGGCGGCGCGTCGCCTCGGTTACGAGCGTAAGTGGCTGCCGAGCTGAGGTGGCCCGTGTGATTCGGCATTCCGCCCGGTCGGGATCACCGGCCGCGTCCACCGGATCCGGCAAACAGGACACGGCGCGGGTGGACCGGGTCCCCGTTCCGGACGCGGGCGATTTAGACTCCACGTCATGACAGTTGCCGCGCCATTCACCCGCATCTCGCATCCCGCCCCGACCCCGGCGGAGCGACGGCAGGAGATTCTCGCGGCCCCCGGATTCGGGCGGTTCTTCACCGACCACATGGTCTCCCTCGACTACCGCGACGGCGAATGGACCAACGGCAAGGTCGAGCCCTACGGGCCGCTGTCGATGGACCCGGCGACCATGGTGTTCCACTACGGTCAGGCCATCTTCGAGGGGCTCAAGGCGTACCGGCAGGCCGACGGCAGCATCGCGACCTTCCGCGTCGACGCCAACGCGGCGCGCTTCCAGCGCTCGGCGGCCCGCATGGCCATGGCCGAGCTGCCCCGGGAGCTGTTCATCGAGTCCGTGCGGCAGCTGCTCGAGGTCGACGCCGACTGGGTGCCGCCCGCCGGTGGTGAGGAATCGCTGTACCTGCGGCCGTTCATGTTCGCGACCGAGGCCGGGCTGGGCGTCAAGCCCGCTTCCGCCTACAAGTACCTGCTGCTCGGCTCGCCCGCGGGCGCGTACTTCCCGCGCGGCGTGAAGCCGGTGCGGGTGTGGCTGTCGACCGAATTCGTGCGCGCGGCACCCGGCGGCACCGGTGAGGCCAAGGTCGCCGGTAACTACGCGTCCTCCCTGCTCGCCCAGAAGCAGGCCACCGAACAGGGCTGCGACCAGGTCGTGTGGCTGGACGCGGTCGAGCGCAAGAACGTCGAGGAGATGGGGACCAACAACCTCTTCTTCGTCTACGGGACCGGCTCGGACGCCCGCCTGGTGACCCCGTCGCTGTCCGGTTCGCTGCTGCCGGGCATCACCCGCGACTCGCTGCTGACCCTGGCCGCCGACTCGGGCTACCCGGTCGAGGAGCGCACCATCTCCATCGACGAATGGCGCAAGGGCGCGGAGTCCGGCGAGATCTCCGAGGTCTTCGCCTGCGGGACCGCCGCGGTCATCACCCCGGTCGGCTGGGTCAAGGATGCCGACGGCGAGTTCACCATCGGCGGCGGCGAGCCGGGCGAGGTGACCATGGCCCTGCGCGACACCCTCACCGGGATCCAGCGCGGCACCTTCGCCGACAACCACTCTTGGATGCGCACCATGGCTTGATGCTGAAACGCTGAAACGTGCCCGCCCCGGACAGTGTTCGGGGCGGGCACGTTTTTCTGCGTCGGCGGACAGGTTTCGACACCGGACCGTTGCAGGCCGCCGCGGTGACTGTGCGGCCGGCGACCGTCTGGGTGTGTGATGGGCGCAGCGCGACACCCTTGCCGGGATCCAGCGCGGCACCTTCGCCGACAACCACGGCTGGATGCGCACTTACGCCTGACGGCTTCGAGTACTCGAAAAGTGCCCGCCCCGAACATATTCGGGGCGGGTACGTTCGTTGCGGGGAGTCACGGCACGCCGCGTCCACCGTGCACGATGACTCGTGCGCGCTCCGGGTTCGACGCCTACAGCGGGTGGATCTCCGCTATGCGGCCGTAGCTGGTGTCCTCCGTGTCGTCCGGGGTTTCCGCCGGGAGTTCCGGGACCGGAGGCGGCTGGGCCCCGATCTCCCTGTTGGTCAGGGAGTTTCGGATTTCTTCGGCGTAGGCGCCCTGCCACCAGGGGAGTGCCCGGGTCAGAGCGGGGCGGGCGTCGGCGGGGATGACCAGGAAGCGGTCGCGGGGGAGTAGGAGCAGGTCGGTGGGAGTGAATTGGTTGCGGCCGGGGCGGGCGGTTCGAAGGCGGGGGTGCAGGAAGTCGATGTCGTCGAGGCCGCTGCCGACCACTCGGATGTCGGCCGCGGACCAGAGGTCGGCCATGCCGTCGGGGCCCCAGCAGTGGGCGCCTTGGGACCAGGACTGGAGCATGGTCATGGCGGTGATGCCGCGCGGGCCGAGGCGGGGGTAGAGGGCGGGGAGGTCGCGGCGGCGGGCGGTGCAGGCGGCGTCGTCGAAGATGGCCAGCAGGGGGACGGCCAGGTGGCCGTGGGGGGAGCGGTCGGCTTCGCGGATCGCCACGTCGATGATGGCGTCGGCCAGCGCGCTCACCAGGGGTGCGGCGCTGCCGCGCTCGTGCGGGGTGAGGGCGTAGAGGGTGCCGTTGTCGCGCAGGAATGCCAGTTCGTCGAAGAGCGGGCGGGAACCGGGCACGATCCAGGGGTGAATGTCGGGGTTGCGGAGGCAGCTGACCATCCGCAGGGCGGTGCCGAACAGGCGTTCCTGGCTGCGGTAGTCGAGTTGGTACTGCGAGGCCACGAAGGTTGCGGCCCAGTGCTTTCCGCTGCGGCGCAGCAGTTCGATCGGTTCGGCGCTGCGGGGGCTGGCGATCCAGTCCACCACTTCGACAATGGTGCGGCAGGCCACCGCGGCGGCGAG
This sequence comes from Nocardia sp. NPDC005978, assembly GCF_040614455.1. Lineage (NCBI taxonomy): Bacteria > Bacillati > Actinomycetota > Actinomycetes > Mycobacteriales > Nocardiaceae > Nocardia > Nocardia sp. NPDC005978. The sequence goes on along the minus strand of NZ_JBEXUS010000146.1, from coordinate 5,177 downwards.
CAGGAGTCCCGCGAGCAGGTCTTCGGCGGCGGTCAGATAGTCCGGATCCGAACCGGCGACGGCGATGTCCGCGCCGCAGGCGAAGTGGGCGGCCAGTTTCGCCGCGCGCGCCTCCGCGCCGGGGCGCTCGGGGTCGATCCAGGCCAGCGGATCCCAGCAGAAGGCGGCTTCGGCCTCCGGTTCGGGCTCGGCGACGCCCTGCGGATCGAAGACGAAAACCGGGCTGCCCTTGGCTTCTCGCACGTCACGGGTCGCGTCCACGGCATCGCGTTTGGTGGAGGTGAGCAGCACCGGGCCGATGGCCTCGACCACCGCCGGAATCACCCGGGAGGTGGTCTTGCCGCGGCGCGGACCCCAGATGTCGACGTGCGACTGCAGCAGCGAACCGTAGAGCTTGCCGCCGCGGCGCACCGGCCGGCCGATCGAGATCCCCGGCTGATCCTGGCTGCCCAGCCGGTAGCCGTGCTGCCGGGCCTCGGATCTGACCGATGCCTCACTCAGCCAGGCTATTTCGCGGCGATGCGCCAGTGATCTGGCCTTGGCGTCCACGGGCAGCCGCTGCCCCGGTGTGCGGCCGAATCCAAACATAGTGTTGTGCCCCCCTTGTCCGGAAAGTGCCCGGAAATGGTTGTAGTTCAGCCTAGTTCGATCTTCCCCCGGAAATGAAGAAACGCGCCCGCCCCGAAATCATTCGGCACGAGCGCGTTTCGTGGAAGGGAATCAGCTCGGCATGAACATCTGCCACTGCTCCAGGGTCTGCGGGCGCATGACGTAGTTCTTCTCGCGGATGTGCGAGAGGGTCGCGCTCGGCTCCTCGGAGTACCAGTGGCCGGGGTAGACGACCGGGTTGCCGGGCAGGTCGGCGAGGTTGCGGAGGCTGTGGAACATGGCCTCGGAGTCGCCGCCGGGGAAGTCGGTGCGGCCGCAGCCGTCCACGAAGAGGGTATCGCCGGCGATCAGGCGATTGTCGAACAGGAAGCACTGGCTGCCGGGGGTGTGGCCGGGGGTGTGCAGGAGTTCGATGTCGAACGCGCCGACCGAGACCTTGTCGCCGTGGGCGTGACCGGTCAGGGCGCTGGGCGCGATCCCGGTGACGTTGGCGACCCAGGGCAGTTCCTCGGCGTTGACGTGCACGGGGACGTCGACGTTCTCCAGGAGTTCCTTCACGCCGTTGAGGGTGAAGCCGAGCATGGTGCCGCCGACGTGGTCGGGGTGGTGGTGGGTGGCGAGCACGCCGCTCAGGCGCATGCCGTCGTCCTCGGCGATGGCAACCAGGTCGGCGGCGGCGTAGGCCGGGTCGACCACCACGCACTCACCGGTGTCGCGGTCGCCGATCAGGTACGCGAAATTGCGCATCTGGGTGGCGATGGGATCACCGACTGCCCAGTCGCGTCCGGCCAGCAGCTGACGAAAGTACAAACGGTCCGAACCCATGGGGCACAGCCTATTGCCCCCGAACGCGGGAAGCGCACCCGGACCACCGTCGCGTTTGAGTGGCGGCGGCGACCAGGACAGGTGGGCCCGCCCTGCGGCCCGGGCAGTTGCCGCCGTAGTGGCGGAGTCGTCATTACGCCGACAGGAGTTCCTGTTCGGCGCGAGCCTCTTCGACCGAGCGCAGCCAATTACCGAAGAACAGGCGGGAGTGGGACGCCCAATCGGCGGCCACGCCAGCGCCGTCCAGCGGCAGCGGGAAGTTCTCCAGCAGCACCGGATCACGCTGGGCGCGAACGAGTTCGGCGTGGGCGAGCAGCCGGGTGTAGATCTCGTCCGGGAAGTAGCCGAGCGGGACGTCCGGGAACGGCAGGGCCGGGTTCGCCAGCCAGCGGCGCAGGTCCCGGCGGTACTCGCGGGCCATCGTGTCGTGGAAGTACTCGGGGTGACCCTGCAGGAAGACGTGGCGCAGGCCGTCGGCGGAGCAGGCCAGCTGCCACTGGGCGGCGTCGGAATCGAGCAGGATGGGGACCGCGGCCGCGCGCAGATCCGCGGAGGTCATGACGTTCCAGCGCGAGTGCGGGATGGGGATCGAGCCGGTCAGGCCCGCGGTGAGGCGTTCGATGCCGTTGCCCGCCAAGCCGATCGGGGTGACCTGGTCGGCGTCGGCGCCCAGGTCGGGGTAGACGGTGTGCGCGAAGACGCCGTGCTGTCTGCGGGACAGGCGGTGTCTGTCCACCCCGTGCAGCAGATGCAGTGCGGCGTGGGCGGACTGGCAGGAGAACAGCAGCGAGGTCGCCTCCGCGCACTCGGCGAGCAGGCGGGCGACGACGGCGGTGCACGGTTCGGCGGCGATGGGGGCGGCGGTCGGTTCGCTGCCGCTGACGATGAGCGCGTCCATCTCGGCCAGCGCGGACCAGTCCACGAGGTCGGCGGATTCTCGCGGGTCTATGCCGAAAACCGTTGTTTCGAAACGGTTCTCGTTCGGCATGCCGGTGGGGTCGAGCTGGGCGGCCGCTCCCGCGACCGCTTCGAGGAACACCCGTCGCGTCATGCTGTCGGGCGACATCGAGAGCAGATCGACGACGCCGATCCGTACCACCATCATCAGGTCCTTCGCTGAGTGCCGAGGGGGGAGGGAAACTACCGTGACCGGGTGCGGGTCCGGCGCAAGAAGAACCGCACGCCGATCACATGATCAGCGTGCGGTATGAAAAAGTCCGGCAGGTGTCAGCGAAGAATCGCTTCGATGTCGGAAGCGGCATCGGGGCCGTACGCCTCACGCAGGCGCTTCAGGGCGACATCCTTGTCCAGGGTCCACTCCTGGGTGCCGACGGTTTCCAGGATCAGCACCGCGATGAGCGAGCCGAGCTGGGCCGAGCGCTCCAGGGACAGGCCCGCGGAGTGGCCGGTGAGGAAGCCCGCGCGGAAGCCGTCGCCGACGCCGGTCGGATCGACCTTGGCGTTGTCCGGGACCACGTCCACGTGCAGCTCGGCGCCGTCGCGATCGACGATCTTGGCGCCCTTGGAGCCCAGGGTGGTGACCCGAATGCCCACGCGCTCACCGACTTCGGCCTCGGACAGGCCGGTCTTGGACAGCAGCAGGCCCCACTCGTACTCGTTGGTGAACAGGTACGCCGCGCCGTCGATGAGCGAGAGCGCCTGCTCGCCGTCCAGGCGGGCCAGCTGCTGGGAGGGGTCGGCGGCGAACGGGATTCCGGCCGCGCGGCTCTGCTCGGTGTGCCGGACCATGGCGTCGGGATCGTTCGCGCCGACCAGGACGAGCTCGAGCTCGCGGTCCGCGGCCAGGTCGCCGATGGCGATCTCGCGGGCCTCGCTCATCGCGCCCGGATAGAAGGACGCGATCTGCGCCATGGACTCGTCGGTGGTGCAGACGAAGCGGGCGGTGTGCGCCTCGGTCGAGATGCGCACGGCCGAGCAGTCCACGCCGTTGGACTCGAGCCACTGCCGGTACTCGGCGAAGTCGGGACCGACGGCGCCGACCAGCAGCGGGGTCCGGCCGAGCAGGCCCATGGCGTAGGCGATGTTGCCGGCGACGCCGCCGCGGCGGATCACCAGGTCATCGACGAGGAAGCTGAGCGAAACGTGCTGGAGCTGATCGGCCAGCAGCACATCGGAGAACTTCCCCGGGAAGCGCATGAGGTGATCGGTGGCGATCGAGGCGGACACGGCGATGGTCACGGGCGTCAATCCTTCAGGTGACATGCGCTGCGCACACCTGGTGCGGGACGCGAGCCGGCGGTGGGAGGGTGCGGAACGTGCTGTACGTCACGGCCGCACTTCGAAAATACACTGAGCAGAGCACACGACAGCGCGGAACATCTCCGGGGAGATGTTCCGCGCTGGTTCGTCAGATCAGTTGAAGCTGTCGCCGCAGGCGCAGGAGCCGGTGGCGTTGGGGTTGTCGATGGTGAAACCCTGCTTCTCGATGGTGTCGACGAAGTCGATCGAGGCGCCCTGGATGTAGGGGGCGCTCATGCGGTCGACCGCGAGCTTGACGCCACCGAACTCGACGACCAGGTCGCCATCGAGGCTGCGGTCGTCGAAGAAGAGCTGGTAGCGCAGGCCGGCACAGCCACCGGGCTGCACGGCGATGCGGAGCGCCAGGTCGTCACGGCCCTCCTGGTCGAGCAGCGCCTTCGCCTTGGCGGCAGCGGCGTCCGTCAGAGTCGCACCATGAGCGGTGGTGGTCTCGTTCTGCACAGTCATGAACTCTCCTAAAGGACCTGTTTTCAACCCGTGAGAAGCGCACGGCTCGTCCGCTGTCAACGCACCTTCGCGGGCGGCTATTCCCAATCGTACGCGGCGGCTATTGCAACGGCAGGCCACGGGTTGTGGTCGCTACAGAGTAGCCGGTCGGCGCGATGACACACAGAACGGACCGACCGGAGTTTTCTCCCGGACACGCCATCGAATAGCCTGGTCGGCGTGAAGTTCCTGCGCCGTGGCGAGACCAGCCCCTCCGAGACCAGCGCGGCCGAGGCCGGTGGTACGGCGACGGTCGCGGATCGTCCGACGACCGCCGGTAAGGGCCGTCCCACGCCCAAGCGGCGCGAGGCCGAGGCGCGCAAGCGCGGTCCGGTCGCGCCCGCGCCCAAGACCTCGAAGGAGGCGCGGGCCCGGCGCAAGGAGCTCAAGGGATCCCAGACCAAGGCCGAGCGCAAGGCGTCCTCGGCCGAGCGGCGCGCGCAGGTGCAGGATCGCCGGTCGCGCATGCTCGCCGGTGAGGAGCAGTTCCTGCTGCCGCGCGACAAGGGGCCGGTGAAGGGTTACGTGCGCGACATCGTCGACGCCCGCCGCAATCTGCTCGGGCTGTTCATGCCCCTCGCGCTGGTGTTGATCCTGAGCATGATCCTCTCGCCCGCGCTGCAGGCGATCGTGACGCTCGGCATGCTGATCATGATGCTGTTCATGATCATCGAGGGCGTGGTGCTCGGCAAGATCGTGAACAACCGTGTGCGCGAGCGGTTCCCGGATGCGAGCGAGTCCAGCTTCTCGCTGGGCTGGTACGCGTTCGTGCGCGCCTCGCAGATTCGCCGCATGCGTGCGCCGAAGCCGCGGGTCAGCGCGGGGGACAGCGTCTAGAACGCCGATACGAAAAGCGCGAGGCCGCCGGGGGGGCGGCGGCCGCGCCGCGGTTCCGGGGGGGCGGGGGCGGTCGGCGGGGGGGCGACCCCCGAGATCGGAAGAGCGGGGGGGGGGGGAAGAGGGGTGGGGGGGTTGGG
>NZ_JBEXUS010000145.1:0-18353 GCF_040614455.1 Nocardia sp. NPDC005978 | reverse complement strand
GCGGCGGTGCGCGCGGGGTATCGCGCGCTGTGGCACTCCCTGCGGGGGCGGGCCGACAGCGATCACGACGGCCGGATCAGCCCGGACGAGTTCCGGGCCTGGCTCGAGAATCATTCGGACGACGCCGATTTCGATCGGGAAATCGCACCGCTGGCCCGGGCGGTCCTCGACCTGGCCGACGCCGACGGCAACGGGGTGCTGGACCGCGACGAATTGATCCGGCTGCTCATCGGCTGCGAGCAGACCCCGGCCGAAGCCGCCGCACTCTTCGACCGGCTCGATGTCGACGGCTCGGGCACGATCGACACGTCCGAACTCATCACGGCGATCCGGCGGTTCTGCCTCAACCCCGCCGCGGACGAGCCGGGCGCGTGGCTCTTCGGGCGGTTCTGAGCGGGCCGCCGTACCCGCGAGCGCTTTTCGACGCGCCGAGAATCCGCCGGTGAGCGGGGTGTGATCGGGCTCATGGTTGCGTGATTCACTCCGGCTCGGGTACCGTTGGCGCTGTCTAAGTCTTGCGGTGGCAGGTTTCCCTCCCGTAAGAGGTCAGATTTCTTTCTCTCGGATTCGACGAATCCCTTCGATCGATCCCCCGGTCCTCGCGGCTACCGCGACGACCCATCCGCCCCGGCGCGTACCGCCGGCCGGGCCGTGTCGCTCATTCCCACGGCCCGTATCTCTCATTCCCACGGCGTTGCGCCGTACCTCACCACTTCAAGGAAACATCATGAACGACAACAACTCCCAGCAGAGTGTCGAGAACGGGCGCACCGTCGCCGGGATCCTCGACATCACCGACAATCACGCGTCGCTGCGCGTCGAGGGCTACCTGCCCGACCCGGGCGACATCCACGTCTCGAATCGGCAGGTGCGCGAGAACCAGCTGCGCCGTGGCGATTTCGTCACCGGTCTGGCGGTTCCGCCCAGCGGCAACGCCAAACACGATCAGCTCGTGCGGGTCTCGACCGTCAACGGGCAGGCGCCCGGCCGGGCGGCGAATCGGCCCGTGTTCGCCGAGCTGGTGCCCATTCATCCGAATCAGCGCCTGCGACTCGAGACCGAGCCGCACGAAATGATCACGCGCGTCACCGATCTCGTCATGCCCATCGGCAAGGGGCAGCGCGCGCTCATCGTCGCACCGCCCAAGGCGGGCAAGACCTCCGTGCTGCGAGCCATGGCGCACGGCATCGCCAAGAACCATCCCGAATGCGAACTCATGCTGGTCCTGGTCGGCGAACGGCCCGAGGAGGTCACCGACCTGGCGCGCTCCGTCCCGGCCACCGTCGCCGCGGCCACCTTCGACCGCAGCCCGAAAGAGCAGGTCGTCATGGCCGAGCTGGCCATCGAACACGCCAAGCGCCTGGCCGAGACCGGCCGCGACGTGGTGGTGCTGCTCGATTCGCTGACCCGCCTGGCCCGCGCCTACAACCTGGGCGCACCGTCCTCGGGGCGGGTGCTCTCCGGTGGCGTCGACGCCGCCGCGCTCACGCTGCCCAAGCGATTCCTCGGCGCCGCACGCAATTTCGACGGCGGCGGCTCGCTGACCATCATCGCCACCGCGCTGGTGGAGACCGGCTCGGCCGCGGACACGGTCATCTTCGAGGAGTACAAGAGCACCGGCAACGCCGAGCTGAAACTCGATCGCGGCGTCGCCAATCGCCGGGTCTACCCGGCCATCGACATCGGGCAGTCCAGCACGCGCAAGGACGAATTGCTGCTCACCCCGGGCGAGCTCGCGGCCACCGACATCCTGCGCCGCACGCTGGCGGCGGTGGACGGCCAGTCGATCGAGTTGCTCCTCGAGGGCCTGCGCCAGACCCCCACCAACGCCGAGTTCCTGGCCCAGCTCACCACCACCCCGCGCCGCTGAGCAGACGGGCGACCGCGACCTCGCGCGGGACAGGCGGGGCCTCTCTCGGTGCAGCCGGTGCCCTCCCCCGGCGCGGACAGGGCCTCTCCCGGTGCGGCCGGTACCTCTCCGGGCACGGCCGGGGCCTCTCCCGATGCAGCGGGGAATCTTCACATTGCAGGTCATGAACTTTCGCAGCGCGAACGGGAAATCTTCGCGGCGCGCGTGACCAGCGCGGCGGGCGGCACGAACCCGGTGCGAGCCTCGCGCCGGGCGGCGCGAACCGGCCGGTGCGAGCCTGCGTGGGCCGGGCGCTCGCCCGAACCTGTCGGTGGACAGTTCTACCCTGAGAGCGCAGGTCCCCACCTCGCCTATCAGCGTAAAGAGTTGATCTTCATGGCCGTCTTCGCCATTTACGGGGCCACCGGTCACACCGGCCGCCTGGTCACCGCCGAATTACTCACCCGCGGAAAAGATGTCATCGTGGCCGGCCGGGATCCGGACGCGCTCGCCGCGCTCGGCCCGGCGCGGGTGCTGGTTGCCCCGCTCGACGACCCGGACGCGCTGCGGGCGCTCGCCACGGCCGCCGACGTGATCATCCACTGTGCCGGGCCGTTCGCCGTCACCGGGCCGCCGGTCGCCGCGGCCGCCGCCGAAAGCGGTTGCCACTACGTCGATCACGCGGTCGAGGTGCATCACGTGCACCGGCTGTTCCAGGAGTACCCCGAGCGCGCGCAGGCCGCCGGCATCACCATGCTGCCGAGCGTCAGCTTCTACGGTGGGCTCGGCGACCTGCTCGCCGGGGCGGTGGCCGCGCGAGTGCCCGACATCGAGCGGGTCACCGTCGCGTACGCCGTGCACAACTGGATGATGACGCACGGCGCGGTGGAAACCGCACGGTTGCTGTTCGCCGACACCGATCGCATCGGATTCGAGGACGGCGCACCGCGATACGGATTCGTGGAGCCGCGCAACGCCATCTTCGCCTTCCCGCCGCCGGTCGGCCCGCGCGCCATGATCGCGCCGGTGCCCTTCCCCGAGGCGGTCACCGTCCCCCGGCACGTGTGCACCCGCGCGGTCGAGGCCCAGTTGACGGCGCACACCTTCTCCGAGGACCAGGCGTTCACCAGCGAGGGCGTCGGGCCGGACGAACGCGCGGGCAGCGAATTCACCATCACCGCACAGGTTCTCGGCACCGCGGGATCGGCGACCGGGCACCTGCACGGGCGCGATCTGTGGCGGGCCGCGGCCGTGGCGTCGGTGGAGGCCGCGGTGCGGCTGACCGAAGGCGGGGTCAAGAGCGGAGTGCTCAGTCCCGGTGAGGCTTTCGACGGCGCGGAGTTCCTGTCCACGCTGGCCGCCCGGGGGCTGTTCACCCTCGAACTTCCCGAAGGCGCGTGAGGATCATGGCTCCGATTCTGGTCACGGGCGCGGGCGGCGGCGCGCAGGGCGGCACCGGGCGCACGGTCGCCCGTGCCCTGCTGCGCGCGGATCTCCCGGTCCGCGCCTTCGTTCATCACGACAATGCCTCCGCCGCCGAACTGAAGGAGCTGGGTGCGGAGGTCGTGGTCGGCGATCTCCGCGAGATCACCTCGGTCCTGCCCGCCGTGCAGGGCGTGCGGCGCGCGTATTTCACCTATCCGGTCACCGCCGGAATGCTGGACGCGGCAGCGGTTTTCGCCGCGGCCGGGCGCGAAGCGAAGCTGGAGCGGGTCGTCGCGGTGTCGCAGCTGGGCTCGGCGCCCACCGCGGGCACCCCGCACATGCGCAGGCACTGGGTCGCCGAACAGGCCCTGGACCGCGCCGAGATCGGCGCGGTGCACCTGCGAGCGGCGGTGTTCTACGAGAACCTGCGGGTCGCCATCGGAGACACAGGCGTGCTGGCCCTGCCGCTGGGCTCCCCCGACACCGTGCTGCCGTTGATCGCGGCGGCCGATGTGGCCGGGGTGGGCGCGGGTGTGCTGCGCACCGGCGAACCGGTGGATCCGGTGCTGTGGCTGGCCGGGGAGATCCGGACCGTGGGCGAGGTGGCGGCGGCGTTCGGCGTCCCGTACGTCGATGTGGATCCGCGCGAATGGGCCGCGACCGCGCGCACGGTCTACCGCGACGAGGTCACCGTCGAGCACCTCACCCACCTGTGGACCATGTTCGCCGCCATCGGTTCCGGGCACGAGCTGTTCCGCGTCACCGAGACCGTCGAGCGGTACACCGGGCGACCGCCGCTGTCCCTGCGGGACTATCTCGCGCAGCGCTGAGGAGACTCCCTCGCACAGCACCGAGGGGACTCCCTCGCAGGGCACCGAGGGGACTCCGTCGAGCAGCACCGAGCCACGCCGGGAAACCCGCCGAGCGGGCCGCCGCGCACATCGACCGATAGGGTGACGGATGCACTGTTAACCGAGAACAAGCTTCAATAGCTGGTTGCGTTCAGGAGTGATGCGCTGTGACTGTCGGACCGGCGGCGCTTCCCGAATACCGACCTCAGCCACCGACGTTCGGGCAGTTACTGCGCCGGTTGCGCGATGATCGGCGAATCTCGCGGGAGCGCCTGGCCTTCGCCGCCGGGGTGAGCGCGAGCTACCTCACCCTGCTCGAACGCGGCCAGCGCGACCGCCCGACCGACGTCGTGGTGGAAGCGCTGGTGCGCCAATTGGATACGGCGGGCGCGCTCTCGGACGCGGACCGCCGGAACCTGCTGGATCTGGCGGGCCTGCCGCGCACCTGCGTCCCCTCGGCCGCGGAGTTGCGCGCCGAACTCACCCCGGACATGCACGCCGGACTACGGCTGTTCGCCCCGAATCCGGCCGCGTACTACGACGTCCGGCTCAACCTGCTGGCCTGCAACGAGCCCTACGCCACCGCTCTGCCGGGCCTGACCGAGACCGCCAATTGGGTGCGCTGGATCTTCGGCGCCGACATAGCCAAGGCGATCATGGTCGACTGGGAGCAGGAGGCCGCGATCACCGTCTCGCGCCTGCGCGGGGTCCTGGGCGCGGCGGGCAACCCCGACTGGTCGGCCGACCTCATCGCCGACTACGCCGACTTCCCCCGCTTCCGCGAGCTGTGGCAGCACAGCGCCGCCTCCTTCAGTCGCTCCGAGATCCCGGTCCGGCTGCGCGATCTCGCCACCGGCACGGTCACCACCTACTACTCCCAGTCCCTGGGTGCGCAGTCGGTCAACCATCCGGGCTGGATCGGCTTCGTCGCCTGCCTGCCCATACCCGGTGACGAGGGGACACGGGCGGACTAGCCGAGGCCGGGCACCCGCGTGCCCGGTCGCGAGTTGCCTTCGGACGCAAACGATCCGCGGACCCTGCGGCGGCGATGCGCGCTACCTGAGCGGAAGCTCGAACCCCACTTCCGCACCGCCGCCGGGGTGATTCGCGGCCGAGACCGTGCCGCCGTGGGCGATGACGATGTCGTGGACGATCGCCAGGCCGAGGCCCGAGCCGGGGGTCGAGCGGGTGCGGTCGGCACGGTAGAAGCGGTCGAAGATCGCGCGGTGATCGGCGGCCTCGATGCCGGGGCCGTGATCGCGGACCGTGAGGGCGGAACCTCGGATGTGCACGGCGACGGCGGTTTCGGGCGGACTGAACTTGAGGGCGTTGTCGACCAGATTGTCGATGCAGCGGGCCAGAGCCTGCGGGCGGGCGGTGACCGTCGCCGGATCGGCGGCGGTGACCGTGATGTCGCGGCCGGTGCGGCGGCCGAAGCGCCGAGCACAGTCCCGCGCCACATCGGCGAGGTCGAGCGGGGCCGGATCCTCGGCGGTGTGCCGATCGGTGGCGAGCTCGACCAGTTCGGTGATCAGGGTGTCCAGGGCCTTGGCCTCCTGGACCAGGGTGCTCAGCACCTGGGTCTCGTCGGCGGGCTCGAGCCGCCCGCGAGCGCGCTGCAGGAGTTCCGCGCTGCCCCGGATCGAGGTCAGCGGGGTGCGCAGTTCGTGGCTTGCGTCCTCGACCAGGCGGTGCTGCTGGGCGCGCGAGAAGCGCAGCGCGGCGAGCATGGTGTTGAAGCTGCGGGTGAGGGCGCCGACCTCGTCCCGGCCGGGCTCGGGCAGCAGCGTCGACAGATCCTGCGTGGTGCTGATGCGCCGGGTGGCCGCGGCCAGCCTGCGCATGGGCCGCAGGATCCGGCCGATCGCGAGCCAGCTGATCAGCGCCGCCGCCGCGACCGCGATGGCGGTGATCGAGGCGGTGCGCCACAGGAACGCGCTGTCGACCCGTTCGACCTCGGCGTAGTTCTGCCCGACCATGACCGCGCCCGCGCCGCCGGGCCTGGCCTTGGTGAGGACCCCGTAACTCACCTCGCCCAGCACCACCTCGGTCTCGGTCATCCCCTGCCCGGTGCGCGCCACCGCCAGATCGGAGTCGTTGACCGGCAACGGTTCCCGGCCCGGGGTGAGCGGCCGGACCGTCCCATCCGGCAGCAGCAGCTGTTCGGTCATGTCGGGCCGCACCGGCAGCGCCGCGCCGGCGTCCAGCAGCGCGAGCACGGTGTCCGCGCGATCGGCCAGGCCGCGATCGACCTGGTCCGCCACCAGCGGCGAAACACTCTGGTAGGCGGTGACAATGGCGACCACGATCGCCGCGATGCTGGCCGCGACCGCGACCAGGGTGAGCCGGGTTCGCAACATCACGCGGTCCTGATGGTGTAGCCGACGTTGCGGGCGGTGTGAATGAGCCTGCTCGCACCGTCGAGTTCGGTCTTGCGGCGCAGGTATCCGATGTAGACGTCGAGCGAGCGGGATTCGGTGTCGAAGTCGAAGCCCCAGATGTGTTCGTAGATCTGACTTCTGGTGAGCACGATGCGCTCGTTGCGCATGAGCAGTTCCAGGACGTCGAACTCGGTGCGGGTCAGTTCGATCAGCCGATCGCCGCGGCGCACCTCCCGGGTCGCCGGATCCAGGCACAGATCCGCGACGGCGAGCAGCTCGGCCCCGGCCTCGGGCGCGCTGCGGCGCAACAGCGCTCGCAGCCGCGCCAGCAGTTCCTCGGTGTCGAACGGTTTGGCCAGGTAGTCGTCGGCCCCGGCGTCGAGCCCGGCCACCCGGTCCCCGACCTGATGCCGCGCGGTGAGCACCAGGATCGGGAGCCGGTCGCCGCGCCGGCGCAGCGCCCGGCACAGTGAGAGTCCGTCCAGCCGGGGCATGACCACATCCACCACCGCCAGATCCGGGCGGTCCGCCGCGAGCGTTTCGAGCGCCTCCTGACCGTCACCGGCCAGCAACACCCGGTAGCCCTCGAAGCGCAGCAGTTGATCGAGGGTACTGCGCACATTGGGGTCGTCCTCGACCACGAGGACGGTTGCGGGAGCCATGCTGTCAGTCTGGCCGGTGCCGGATTCGGTCATTTCTCGCGCCCGGTCAGTTCGTGACCGGGACCACGGCGATGGGCGGAATCGCCGCCACGCACTCGGTCGAGCCGGTCGACCCGGTCCGCACGAACCGGTCGATGATGCTCACGACGCAACCGGTCGGCTCGAGGTCCGGCACATGTCCGGTGTTTGGTACCGACAGGAAGGTCGAGCGGGCGAAGCGGGATGCGGCGCGCACGCCGTTCGCGTCGGGGGTGATGGCGTCGAGATCGCCGGAGAGCACCAGCACCGGGACGTCCGGCATCGCGGTGCGCACCTCGTCGGGCCGCTGGTGGCCGGTGATCCCGGGCCAGCGGATGCACGCGTCCGCGCCGTCGCGCTGGGCCGCGCCGAAGCCCGCCGCGCTGAACGCGCCGTTGGTCCCGATGCGGGCGAGCGCCTCGCGGTACTGCTGTTCCCGTTGCGGCAGTGCGGCTTCGGGCGACCACAGCGGCCGGTAGTCGTTGCAGGCGACCGTGAGGTAGAGCCCGATGTTCTCGTAGCCCGGTGCGGCGGTGGCGCGTCGGGTGAAGTCGCTCAGCAGCGCGTCGTCACCGCGCGCAGCGGCGTGCAGGGCGGCGGGCAGCATGCCGAGGGTGGCGTCGGCCTCCGGGCCCGCACCGACGTTGGAGGTGGCCGCCTCGAAGATGAGATTGCCGAGCTTGCCCTCGTCCAGCAGAATCTCGCCCTTACCCTGGACCGTGATCGGCCGTTCCCGCAGACGCGCGGCCACCGTGCGCAGATCGTGCACCGCGGTCGACCCGTCGCAGGACCCGCTGCGCTCGCAGATGCGTTGCAGCGTCAGCGAAACCGCCTCGGCGTTGGGCCGTTGCAGCGGGTCGGCGTCGTGCGGGTACGCGCCGGTGAGAATCATCGATCGCACGTGCTCGGGATGCCGCTGGGCGTAGATCGGCAGCAGGTAGGTGCCGTAGGAGATGCCGTACGGGATCACCTTGTCGATGCCGAGCCGCTCGCGGACCGCGTCGAAGTCGTCGACCGTGGCGGCCGAGGTGTACCCGGCGGCCTTCGGGCCCAGGTTCTCCCCGCAGCGCTGCACCGCGGCGAGCTGCTGTTCCCTTGTGCCCAATTGGAATTCGTCCTCGTTCACCCCGCAGTCCATGGGGTCGGAGACGCCGGTGCCGCGCGGATCGATCAGCAGCACATCGTGATCGGACATCATCAGGCCGGACAGCGTCGCGGCCTCGGCGGCATGGGCGATCATCGGCACGCCGGGTCCGCCCGGGTTGGGCAGCAGGGTGCCCGCGGCCGGAATGTCACCGCGGCTGTGCTTGATCCGCGCGTAGCCCACCTCGATCGTGCCCAGCTCCGGCTGCCCCGCCACCAGCGGCCGCTGCACGGTGCCACAGTCGACCGCGTAACCCTCCACGGTCGGGCACCAGGCGGGCGGGGCCGCCGACGGCGCCGCGGACTCCCCCGCGCCACACCCGGTGATCAGTCCACCCAGGATGGCCGCCGTCGCGGCGATCCCCGCTATCGAACGCATTCCCGTACGCATGTTCCGCACTCCGTTCCGCAGTGTCCGGCTCGGTCCGCCCGAGCTGTCGAAAGGAATCCTGCGGGGCGAGAGGCAAAGCCCGGTCAGACGAAAGACAAAGCCGTGTAAGAATCCGGACGGTCCCGCAAACGGGTGCCCGCGACACCCGAAAACCGCAGGTACACCGCCCGGCCCCGGACAGCGACTACGATTTTGGCCGAAGTCGAAGCGGCATTCGCGCAGCGCCGGCCTTACCCGTGGGACGGACCGAGAGGACTTTTTCGATGAGCGCAGGGACCGACGCGGCGAACTCCGACTGCACCGGACTGCTGGCCGGTCTGCTGGGCAAGCACATGATCTACGCCTACGAGAACGGCTGGAAGTACGAGCTCTACGTCCGCAACGCGGACACCGTCGCGACGCGTTGCCTGCTGGGGCCCATGTTCGGCCGCTGGACGACGAATCAGACCGCCAAGATCGTGTCCCTGGGCGGGGCCGGCGCGGACCCCGACGAGCAGTACAAACTGGCCTGGGTAGAACCGACCGGTTCGACCATGGTCGCCATCGTCTGGCCCGGCGAGCGGCGCGTGCACACCACGGCCACCTTCCCGCAGTGGATGCTCGACTATCCCGAGAGCACCCTGACCCACTACGAGGACAATCTGCACGCCATCCGCGCCGATCGCGACCGCGGCCCGACCTACCCGCTGACCCTGGTGTCCTCGAACGGGCGCATCACCTATCTGGAGAGCCGGGATCCCGACGACGACACCGTCATCGACTGCCCGCCGAGCAAACTGCCGGTGGGTTACGCCGACCGGATGAATTGATCGAGATACCGTGCCGGACCACCCGATCGCACCGGACCGGCACGGTAGTCTCTGCCCGAGAACTCCCCGGATCGCCACCGCCGGCGGATGGTTCCTTTCCTCCGAGGGTGCGCGCGGGAGTTGCTGGTCCGGATGTGTTCACCCCGAATAGTGCAGGTAGCCCACGAGACCGCGCAGTCCCCGGGCTGGAGCCGGCGGGCCTGGCTGGGCGCGGCGGGCCTGGGCGCGGTCGCCGCGCTGTCGGCGAACGCCACGGCCGCGGCCGCGCCCGAACGCACCGGCGGGGTGGTGGACCTGACCCACGTACTCGACGCGGAACTGCCGGTGTGGCCGGGTAATCCGGTCTTCTCCAAGGTCCCCGTGGCCTGGCACGATCGCGGCGGTTTCGCCCAGCACGCCCTGGTGCTGTGGGAGCACACCGGAACCCACGTCGACGCCCCGCTGCACCGGGTGCGGGACGGGATCTCGGTCGATCGCATCGCGGAACGGGACCTGATCGCCCCGCTCGTCGTCATCGACATCTCCGCCCGCGCCGCCGCCGATCCCGAAGCGGCGCTGAGCATCTCGGACATCACCGACTGGGAGGCGGCGCACGGCGCGATTCCCGCGCGGGCCTTCGTGGCCATGTATTCGGGCTGGGAACACCGGCTCGCCGCACCCGCCACCTTCCTGAACCTGGACGCCGCCGGACGCCCGCACGCACCCGGATTCGCGCCCGAGGCCGCCGATTTCCTGGTGACACAGCGCGATATCGTCGGCGCGGGCGTGGATACGCTGAGCCTGGACCGCGCCGCGAGCACCGAATACGGTGCGCACACGGCGATTCTGGGCGCGGGGCGATACGGTGTGGAGATGCTGGCGCGGCTGGGCCAGGTGCCGCCTGCCGGCGCGACGGTGGTCGTGGGCGCGCCCAAACACGCGGGCGGGACCGGCGGACCCTGCCGGGTTCTGGCGCTGACCTGAGACCGGCCCGGCACTGTCCTGACCCCGGCCCGGCACTGTCCGGATCCGGATCGGGCTGTCCGGATCCGGCTCAGCCCGGCCGGTCGAGCGAAAGGCTGTGCCGGAACACGGTTCCCGGGTCCCACGTGGCCTTGATCGCCCGCAGCCGTTCGTAATTGCCGCCGTAGTAGAAGGCGTGCCAGGGCACCCCCGACGTATTCCATTGCGGGTCGGCCAGATCCGCGTCGGGGTAGTTGATGTAGCTCCCGCCCTGGGCCGCGTTCGGCACCGGCACACCGCCGGTCGCGGCGTACACGTCGCGGTACATCTCACGCGCCCAGGTGACGAAGCGCTCGTCGTCGGCGGGGTTGCGCCAGGCCGCGTGGATGAGCATCTTCAGGAACGAGCCGCGCTCGGGAGACGCGGTCGCGCCGGGGGCCACGGCATTGACCGCGCCGCCGAAAGGCAGGAATTCCACCTGCGATTCGCCGAGGAAGCGGAGATCGGTCAGGTACCGGTACAGCACCCGCAACTGGTCGGCCGAGTACGCCTCGCGCAGGTACGCGGATTTGACCTTGACCCGGAAGCCCGGCATGCCCTTGGCGTAGTACACGGTCGAGAGGGTGTCACCGTAGGACTTCTCGGCGGGCGGCAGCACGAGCGGCGGGGGCGTCACGCCCTCGGAGATCGCGGCCACGAACTCGTCGAACCGCGCCCGGGCGCCGGGCCGGTCCGCGTCCAGCAGGATCAGGATGTCCGATCCGGTGATGCCGGGTTTGAGGTGCAGCGGCGCGTACAACCCGGCGAACGGATCATCGGGCGCGCCATGGCGTTCGAAGAAGGCGATGTAGTTGCCGACGAAGCGCACGAACGACTCCTCGGTCGCCAGCGGCAGCACCACGCGCGTGCTCAGCATGGAACCGGGCGCCGCCGGCAGCGCGCGGGCGGGATCGGATCCGCCGGAGTCGGCCGAGCGCAGCAGGTACCGGGTCACGACCCCGAAATTGCCGCCGCCACCGCCGGTGTGGGCCCACCACAGATCGGCGTGCGGCCCGTCCTTGGTGGCCACCAGCGTGGTGGCCCTGCCGTCCGTCCCGACCGTCACGATCTCCAGGCCGTAGAGATGATCGGCCACGAGCCCGAAGCGCCGTGACAGCGGCCCGTACCCGCCGCCGCTGATATGCCCGCCCGCGCCCACGCCCTTGCAGATGCCCGCGGGCACGGTCACGCCCCAGCCGCCCAGCAGCCGTTCGTACATCGCGCCCAGGTCGGCGCCGGCGGCCACCGAGAACGCACCGTGCTCGGCGTCCCAGTCGACCGCGGTCAACCGCTGCAGATCGATGATCGAGCGGGTGTGCTCGTTGTCCACGAAGTCGTCGAAGCCGTGCCCGCCCGAGCGCACCGCGATGCGCAGGCCCTCGTGCACGGACCGCTCGACGGCCGCGCGCACGCCCTCGGCGTCGGCGGGCACGAAGATCCGCTGCGGGCGCGCGGTGAAGCGGCGGTTGTATCCGCGCTCGGTCAGCTCCGCGTAGCCGGGGTCGCCGGGGCCGATCACCCCGGGTTCGGCGGCCCGTGCGATCGGTAGTCCGAGTACGCCGGCCGCGGTACCGAACGCGGAGGCGGCGAAGAGGCTACGACGAGACAGCGGCACGAGACTCCCCGAGACGGCGGATCACTGGAACTTGGCGAAGTAAACAGTAAGCGCCCTGCGAATGTACGCGAAACGGACATGTCGGCCTGATTGCCGCACGGTCGGCCCGCGCGTTGCGATGTCACGGCGCCTCGGATTGTCCACGGGCAGAAACACAATCCGGAATCGGCCGCTCGGCCCGCACACGCGGCCCGCGGGTGCCGGGGGCGGACCCGAACACGCACTATGGTTGTTTCAAATCACTTGTCCAGGAGGGCTGCTGCCATGCCGCACTTGACGGTTTCCTACACCGCCGCCCTGGCGGGCGCCTTCGACGCGACCGCCTTCGCGCACGAGATCTTCGGCGAGGCCGCCGCCATCCTCGATGCCGACCCCGCCACTTTCAAGGCGCGCTTCACCCGAATCGACGACTGGGTCATCGGCATCGACGGTGCGGAGGCCGAGAAGAATTGGGTGCAGATCTTTCTGGACATCGCCTCGGGCCGCACCAGCGAGATCAAGGAGGCCCTGGCCAAGGCCGTCCTGACCATCACGGAGAAGACCTTCGCGGTGACCGCCGGACAGGCGATCTACGTCTCGGCCGACGTCCGCGAGCTGGTTCCGCCGGGATTCCAGCACACCACCCTGGGCTGAGCACACCACCTTCGGCTGCTCACATCGACTTCGGCCGGGCAGGGCCGCCCGCTCAGCGGAAGCTGCTGCGCGTCGTCCACACGTCGGCGTTGCCGGCGCCGGTCCACCGTTCGAGTAATCGCGTCGTCGCGTACTCGGAAATACCCGGGAGCGGCGACGGGCCGATATGCACACTCGGCCGGGGCTGTTCGGGAAAGCCTGGGTGCTCATCCGGAAGCAATCGGAACGGCAGGAAAACACGCACGCCGTCGGGCCCCGGCGCGAAACGCAACTCCGGTCCGGGCGGATCGGCGTCGAATTTCAATAGGCGCCATTCGTTTTCGGCGTGAAACGACGGATTCTTGATGAACAGCCCGTACAAACGCAATTCGTCGAACAGCAGCCGCGCCCGTTCCTCGATGTGCTCCGGCGACGGTTCGGAGCGCGCGCCGAGCAGCCCGAGGTGACGTTCGTAGAGTTCGCTCACCATCAGATGCATATCGTCTTCGTCGTACACACATTTGGCGAGATACCAGCCCTGCCCCTCGGCGGCGGTGCGCACCAGCTCGAAGGGCAGTCCGAGGCAGACGCCGCCGCGCGAGCCATAGGCACGCCACTGCGAGAGCGAATCACCGTCGGCGCTCAGCGACACCAGGTACGGCGCGCTGCCCTCGTGCGCGCGGCCCGCGTAGACCTCCGCCGCCACCCGCGCCGCGAAGGACTCCGCCGCCGCACCGGCCCCGGCCGGCGGCCGATCGCGCGCGATCGTGCCGAGCCAGTGAAATGCGCGGATCTGTTCCTCTGCGTCGTTCATCTGCACCGGCAGCCCTGCCCAGAAATGCCTGCTGTCGATTATCGAGATCAGGGACGCGGCATTGGTGTAGTGGTAGAGCATCGGCGGGGGCTCGGGATACAGAAGTCGCGCCGCGACCGGCAATAGCTCGATATTGCGCACAGCAGAACTTCCTTCCACCACGGCGACCGTTCACGGCAATTCGACAGTAATCGATCACGGCGGTGTGCGACGCTGGAGAACAACATCGTCACCTCGATTCGGATCTTCGGCCGGCTCGGCAGAGCTAAGGAGACGTCATGGATCAGACCACCGCCTGGGCAGGCGACCGGGAGCCCTCGGTCGATCTGGATGTGTTCGCACCCCCGCAGCAGCGACGCTGGACGGTCCTGCTGCGCATCATTCTCGCCATTCCGCAGCTGATCGCCATGTGGCTCCTGAGCGTCGGAGCGTTCATCGTGGTGATCATCGGCTGGTTCGGTGCGCTGTTCACCGGCCGCCTGCCCGAATTCGCCGGCGATTACCTGCGGTCGTACGTGGCCTACGCCGGGCGCGTGTACGGCTACACCATGCTGCTCGTGGACCAGTACCCGCCGTTCACCCTGGAGACCGCGCCGGACTACCCGGTGCGCGTGCTGTTCCCGCAGCCCACACCGCTCAACCGGCTGGCCGTGCTGTTCCGCTTCTTCCTGGCGCTGCCCATTCTCATTCTGGTCAGCTGGTTCATGGCCGGGTGGGCGGTCATGGCCATCGTCATCTGGGCGATCGTGCTGATCACCGGGCGACTGCCGCAGGCGCTGTTCGAATCGACCGCGGCCGTGCTGCGCATGCAGGTCCGGGTGGACGCGTACTTCTATCTGCTCACCCCCACCTACCTGAAGGGGATCTTCGGCGACGGCCAGGCACCGCAGGCGGCCCCGGGCTACCCCGCGCCGGAGGGCTACCCGGCAGCGCAGGGCTACCCGGCGGCACCGGGCTACCCGGCGGCACCGGCCTACCCAGCGGCGGAGAACTTCCCCACCCCGGCCTCCGGCTTCGGCGCGGGGTCGCCCACCCGGCCGCTACTGCTCTCCCAGGCGGCTCGCATCCTGTTGATCGTCATGCTGGTGCTCGGCATTCTGTCCAGCGCCACCAACGCGGTCGTCGGGCCGGACAACGAAACCGTCGAATACGACTACAACTCGCTCGTCGTGCCGTAGTCCCGCATTCCGCGAATCACCGAGGCTCGAGGCCGGCTCCCGTTCAGGAGACGGCCTCGAGCCCGTTCGGCAGGCAGGAGGCGTAGACGGCCAGACCGAGCACCACCGCAACCAGCGTCCCGCCCGCGACGAGATTCACCCGGCGATGGCTGTCGATCACCGCCGCGAACTCGCGCAGGAACGCGGCGGGCACGAAATAACGGGCGGTGCGCGCGCCGACGGCCTGCGCGTCCATGCCCTGCCTGCGCGTCAGCGCCGCCGTTCGCATCACATGAAAATCACTGGTGACCACCGTGATTCGCGCATCTTCGGCGAATCCGCGCGTGGCGAGCTCGGCCGCGGTGAAGCGCAGATTCTCCTCGGTGTTGCCCGAGCGCCGTTCCCGGATGATCATCGCCGGATCGATGCCGGCCGCTTCGAGGTAGTCGCCCATCGCATCGGCTTCGGCCACCTTCTTGCCGCGCCCCACCCCGCCCGAGACCACCAGCACCGGGAACGCCCCGGCTGCCACCTCTTCCCGGTAGACCTCGAGCGCGCGGTCCAGCCGCGTGGCGAGCAACGGGGTGACCCGGCCGTTGACGAGACCGCACCCGAGCACGACCACCGCGTCCGCGCCCGACCGATAGGGCAGCTGGGCGTACAGGATGGCGTACACGGTGAACGCGAGCAACTGCGCGAGCAACAGCAGACCCAGCAGCGTCACGATCACCGCCGTCGCCGTCGCCCAGATCGGCGCGTGCGGCCAGGCGCCCACCGCCCAGATCGCCGCGAAGGGCAGGGCCAGCAAGGCGAGCCCGACCACCGGCGCGACGGCGGTGGAGATGCGCAAACCCTCACGCCTGGTGACGATCACGCCGTTGGCCAGCAGCCCGAGCCCCGCCAGCACCAGCGACACGGGAGGCAGCACCAGGATCAGAATGACGCCCCACGGATACCAGCGCGCGCCGAGTTCGACGGCCGCCCACAACGCCAAGAGCCCCAGGGCACAGAGCAATACGAGTCCGGTGGAGATGTGCCGGGGCTCATAAAGCACCCGCACCGCCCCGAACAGGGCCAATACCGCGCCGCCCAGCAACAGCGTCTGCGTCACCACGCCGAAACCTCCGCTCTTCGTCCGGCCCGTGTCCGGGCGGCACTGTTCGATCGACGATCAGGCGGATGCCCGTTCAGCGGCTCGGCACACCCACGATAACCGGCGAATAACCACCGAATTCGGGACACTCCCGCTCCGACGGCGGATTCGAAGTTCCGCCGGATCGGCCGGGGACCATCGAATACGCTGACTACGCGGATTTTTCGCCTATCCGGGGTGGGTGCGCAGTGGGCCGGGGAGTGAGTCATTGATCGAGCCGCTGGCGGCGAGCGAACCGTCCGTCATCGGGCGCTATCGAATCCTGGGTCTCCTGGGCCGCGGCGGGATGGGACGGGTACTGCTGGGCATCGCACCCGACGGGCGCTTCGTGGCGATCAAACAGATTCACCCGGATCTGCTGGACGACCAGGAATACCGCGACCGGTTCGCGAACGAGGTCGCCATCTCGGCCCGGGTATCGGGCGCGTTCACCGCGGCGGTCATCGACTTCTCCATCGCCGAGCCGCGGCCCTGGCTCGCCTCGGTTTTCATCCCCGGGCTGCCGCTCGATCGCGCCGTGACCGCGTTCGGGCCGCTGCCGGTCCCGGCGCTGCGCACCCTGGCCGCCGGACTGGCCTCGGCCCTGCACTCCATCCACGGGGCCGGGCTCGTCCACCGAGATCTCGAGCCCGCCAACGTGATTCTGGCCGCCGACGGACCACGCGTGATCGACTTCGGTATCGCGCAACGGGTCGGCGCCTCCGGTGAGCTGACCGGGGCGGGGGTGGTGGGCAGCGTGTCGTACATGTCGCCGGAACAGGCCACCGAACAGCAGCTCACCTCCGCCAGCGACGTGTTCTCCCTGGGCACCCTGCTGTATTGGGCCGCGACCGGAATCACGCCGTTCGGCGCCGCGCACCCCACCCTCGTGCTGGCGAAGGTGGTGAACGAGACGCCCCGATTCGACCGCGTGCCAGCGGAATTGCGCGCGCTCGTTGCCGCGTGCCTGCACAAGAGCCCCGCGGCCCGGCCCACACCGTCACAGATCCTCGATCGTCTGGGCCCGCAGTCGATCGGAACCCAGCCGTGGCCCGATCCGATCCACC
The DNA here is from genome assembly GCF_040614455.1 of Nocardia sp. NPDC005978. Lineage (NCBI taxonomy): Bacteria > Bacillati > Actinomycetota > Actinomycetes > Mycobacteriales > Nocardiaceae > Nocardia > Nocardia sp. NPDC005978. Next base: position 1,446 of record NZ_JBEXUS010000145.1, on the reverse strand, counting down.
GTGCGATCCGGGAGCAGGGTCGGCGGCTGCGGGCCTTCACCATGGATCCGGAGGCGACGCAGGTGATCGTGCGGCCGCGTCCCGCGGCACCCGTGCCCGAGCGAAAGCGCCGCCCGCGCCGGGCGATCTACGCGACCGCGCTCGTGATCGTGCTGATCGCGGCGGGGTTGACCGTGGCGCTCGTGCGCCGCGGCACGGACACCGGCACACCCGCCGCGGCGCTGCCCACCCTCGCGGAGCTGCGCGGAACCGACGCCTGCGCCTGGGTGCGCCGCGCGCTCGGGCCCACACTGCCCGCGAGCGCGGTGCGTACCGCGGGCACGGCGCGTGAGATCGCCGCCTGGCGCTGGACCCGCACCGAGGCATGGGGTTGTCTGGGCACCTCGGGCGCGGAGCAGATCGGCGTCGAAATCGGCACGGGGCTCGACAGATTCGGCCCTGCCGACCGCGTCGTCAACGGATTCGAACTCAGCCGGCGCGGCACCGACTGCGCGTTCGCGGTCGGCAACGACGACCCGGCGCCGCGCTGGGGCATCACGGTGATCACGCGCGACGGCGGCGCCTGCCCGCTGGCCGAGCACGCCGTCGAGCGGCTCACCGCCGACCTCGTCGGCCTGCCCCGTGAACCGGACGCCGGCAGATCCCTGGCCGCCGTCGATCCCTGTGCGCTGCTGAGTGATTCGGAGGTGTCCGGCGTCTCGGCTCGCGGCCCGGGGATCGCGACCGCGCACACCTGCGAATGGCGCGGGGACACCTCGGTGGAACTGCTGCTGGAGCTGCCGCGACAGGTGGATGTGGTGACCGAGACCTTCGACGCGGGCGGTGGTCTCGTGCTGGAACGGCCGAGCACCTTCGATTCCACCATGCACTGCAAGCGGCTCTACCGCTATCGTGCCATCGACGAGACCTACGTCGAAACCGTGACGGCCCTGGTGATCTCGGATAGGCGTGACGGTTCGCAGTGCTCCGCGGCGACCGCACTGCTGACCTCCGTCATCGCCCGGCTGCCCGGGAACTAGCGCGGGTCGGTCTTCGGTACGGAGGTGGGTAGACGGCATGGGTCTTCGAGTGCGGACGCCGATCGCGCTGGCGGCGCTGCTGCCCGCGGTGCTGATCGGCGCCGGATGCGGTGCGGACGCGCCCGGCCCGGATCCCGGCGCGTATCCGACCGTCGCCGCCGCGGCGGACTACGACGCCGAAACCGGCTACGCGCGTGGAATTCTGGTGGAGTCGCTGCGGATCGGTGAAACCCTGATCTCCGCGCAGCAGATCGAATCCGATCTCACCCACGGGCGCGGCGGCGGTGTCCTGGTCGACCACGCCGGCACCTCCGGGCCGCTGCCCGCCGCGGTTCGCGCGGCGCTGGCGCCGTTCGAAGTGCTCGGCGGCTTCGGCGCGGTCGCGGCCGACCCCGCCCCGGCCGGTGCGACGCCCGCCCAAACCCAG
>NZ_JBEXUS010000144.1:0-18600 GCF_040614455.1 Nocardia sp. NPDC005978 | reverse complement strand
AACAAAAATTTTTTTTTGGTTTTTGTTTGTGTTGTACAGAGTTGTCATTTACCCCGCTGCGCCCCCGCCCCGCGCCCCCCCCCCCCCGCCCGGCCCCCCCCCCCCCCGGGGGGGCCCCACGGCCCGTTTCGCACCTCGTGCCACACACTCCACAGTGTGGTTTCGTTCCGTTCTGCTTGTCGGTGGGTTGTGCAAGAGTGTTGGACATGACCGAGAAGGCCGGAGGGTCGGCCACTATCACCGATGACGTGCTGCGCTCCTTCGAGGGCCATCGGCGCGAACTGTGCGCATACGCGTACCGAATGCTCGGCTCCTCCTTCGAGGCCGAGGACGCGGTACAGGAGACCTTCACCCGGGCCTGGAAGTCCTACGACTCGTTCGAGGGTCGCTCCAGCCTGCGGTCCTGGTTGTACAAGATCACCACCAACGTCTGCCTCGACATGCTCGACGGCCCGCAGCGCCGGGCCCGGCCCATGGACCTGTCCGGGGCCAGTACCCCCGACACCCCGCTGCCGCCGCCGGAGCCGGATTACGTATGGGTGGAACCGATTCCGAACGCGCTGGCCTTCGGCGCGGATCCGGCAGAGGCCGCCAGCGCGAAGGACACCCTGCGGCTGGCCTTCGTCTCCGCCGTCCAGCATCTGCCCGCCACCCAGCGCGCGATCCTGATCATGCGCGAGGTGCTGCGCTTCTCCGCCAGCGAGACCGCCGACATGCTCAACGTGTCCCCGGCCTCGGTGAACAGCGCGCTGCAGCGGGCGCGCGCCACCATGTCCAAGGCGCAGGAGACCGCCACCCCGTCCGATGTGCTCGACGAATCGAACGAGCAGCAGCGCAAACTCATCGACGATTTCGTCACCGCCTTCGAGTCGTACGACATGACCGCGCTGACCGAACTGCTCAAAGCCGATGTGGCGCTGTCGATGCCGCCCTTCTCGCTGTGGATCTCCGGGCCCGAGAACGTGGCCGCGTTCATGCTCTCCACCGGTTCGGCCTGCCGCGACTCGCGGCTGGTGCGGCTCGAGGGCGCGAACGGGCTGCCCGCGTTCGGCCACTACAAGCCCGGCGACGAGCCCGGGGTGTGGGTGCCGTGGTCCATCACCGTCCTCGAGCTCGACGGCGATCGGGTCGCGGGGCTCAATTTCTTCCTCGACACCGATAAGCTCTTCCCGCTCTTCGGCCTCGCCAAGGAATACCGCGAGGATTAGGCCCCGTCGCCGCACAGGCGGGACGCGCCGGGGTGGTACCGGCGCACCGCGGCGACATGCGTGAACGGCCCGCCGGGTGAAAACCCGGCGGGCCGTTCGCTTTTCAGGGGTACGGGCTCAGTTCGCGCCGGGGTAATCCATGAAGAAGGGCTCCCACTGGTGACCGTCCGGATCGATGAAGGTGCGGCCGTGCATGCCGGCCTGGGCCTCCTGGGCGCGCTTGTCGTCGTTGACCTCCTCGGTGGCGCCCGCGGCGACCGCGGCGTCGACGAGGGCGTCGACCTCCTGGGCACTGCCCAGCGCCAGCGCGTAGGCGGCGTGGATACTGGAACGGGTGTCGGCCAGCGGGCGCTTGCTGAAGGTCGGGAAGAACTCCTTGGTCAGCAGCATGAGGCAGATATTGTCGTCGATGACGATGCAGGCGGCGTTGCTGTCGGTGAAGTCCTGGTTCACCTTCCAGCCCAGCGCCTCGTAGAAGTCCTTGGACTTGTCGAGGTCGGCGACGGGGAGATTGATGAAAATCATCTTGCTGGCCATGGTGGTGTTCCTTTCCTCCGCAATCCGTTTGCGTGTGCGCGTTTCGTAGGTAGTGACGAACCGGGCGCGGGAAACTCATCGGCCGTGCTCGATGTGGCCTGTGCCACACGATTTCGTCATCGGTCGGTCGCGTGCGGCCCGGCCGTGACAGAGTGACCAACAGGAGGTGCCTGATGAAGTACAGCTACCTGGTCGCGCTCACCGGCAGCGGCGGCACGGTGCCGCCGGAACTGGGGGTGGTGCGCCGCCTAGTGGCTCGCGGGCATCGCGTCACCGTGCTGGCCGAGGAGTCGCTGACCGCGGCGATCACCGCCACCGGCGCGCGGTTGCGGCCGCGCGCGGGCGCCGGATTCGCCCGCGACATCGCCGACGAGATCGACGGTGAACGGCCCGATATGGTGCTGGCCTCGTATTTCGCCTTCGGCGCCATGGTCGCGGCGCAGGCCTGCGAGGTGCCGTTCGTGGTGCTGATTCCGGGGATCTATCCGCTGCCGGTGGAGGGCGGGCCGCCGCCGGGCTCCGGATTCGGGCTCTCGCACGGTCCGGTGACGCGCTGGCGGGACCGCGTGGTGGGCGGCCTGGTGCAGCGGCGCTGGGACGAGGAGTTGCTACCCCAGCTCAACGCGCTACGCGCGGGGTTCGGGCTGGAGCGCCTCGCGCACTATCAGGATCAGGCGCAGCTGGCCTACCGGCAGCTCGTATTGTCCAGTGAGGCTTTCGATTTCCCCGCGCAGCGCCCCGACGGCGTGCGCTGGGCCGGGCCGATCCTCGATGATCCGTACTGGAGCGCGGAGTCGGACTGGACGGTTCCGGACGGCGGTGAGCCGCTGGTGCTGGCCTCGCTGTCCACCACGTTCCAGCAGCAGACCGACTGCCTGCAGCGCATCGCCGACGGGCTGGGCAGGCTGCCGGTGCGCGGGGTGATCACCACCGGGCCGGCCGTCTCGCCGCTCGATATCGTCGCGCCGGCCAACGTGCAGGTGCTCGCGGCGGCGCCGCACCACGAGGTCATGCGGCACGCGAGCCTGGTGATCACGCACGGCGGGCACGGCACGCTGCTCAAGGCGCTGGCCGCCGATCTGCCCGCGGTGATCCTGCCGCACGGGCGCGATCACGCCGACAACGCCGCCCGGGCGCGGGCGCACGGCACCGCGATCCTGTTGCACCGCACCGCGACTCCGCAGCGGATCGCCGCGGGGGTCCGGCGCGCACTGCGCACCCCGGCCCTGTATCGCGCGGCCGCCGAACTGGGCCGGGTGATCCGGCGCGACGCCATGGGCGAGTTGCTCATGCGCGAACTCGAGCCCTCGCCCGATCACCCCGACCCGGTGGCCGAGCGCATCGCGCACATTCGCGAATTCGAGTCCTGACTACCGCGACAACCCGAGCGCGGGCGGCGTCGCGCGGTTAGCGTGAGGCGTATGGACTTCCTGCCGGTACTGCGCGACAAGCTCGCCGCCTACGGCGCGCTGCTGACCCCCGACGCCGACCTGGACGCGCCGGTGCCGTCGTGCGGTGAGTGGACGCTCTACGACCTGACCGATCACCTGGTGCAGGGCAATCTGTGGGTGGTGACCGCGGTCGCGGAGGGGCGCGGCAATCACCACGGCGAGCCCGCGCCGCGCGATCCCGCGGCCCTGCGCGCGAGTTTCGACGCCAGCGCCGCGGCCATCGTCGAGTCCCTCTCCGCCGCACCGGAAACCCCCGCCTGGACCTTCACCAGCGCGATGCCCCGCAACGTCGGCTTCTGGCGCCGCCGCCGCGCCCAGGAAACCCTGATGCACCTGTGGGACGCCCAGGCCGCCCTCGGCAAACCCGACCCCTTCGAGCTCGACCTCGCCCTCGACGGCATCACCGAGGTCTTCGAACTCTTCGCCCCCCGCATGGTCTCCCGCGGCCTGGCCCCCGAACCCGCCGCGGCCCTGACGGTCCGCGCCACCGACGCCGACCGCACCTGGACCTACGGCCCCGGTACCCCGGTAGCCGAAATAGCCGGTCCCGCATCGGATCTGCTGCTCGTGCTGTGGGGCCGCAAACCCGCCGGCGACCCGGCCTCGGCCTGGAACGGCGACCGTGCCGCCGGTGAACGAATCCTCGCGGGTCCGCTGGTGCCCTAGGCGCCGGGTCGCGGGAGCCGGTTCGCCCAACCGCTAGTGCTCGGCGCGACCGAGGAGACCGCCGTAGCAGCCGTAGGGAATAGCTTCACCCACGTGCGAGGCCTGCCCCGTGATGTATGTGCCGCCGGTGAACATGCACACCAGCAGGGCGAGCGGGTCGCCGGTCGTGCCGGTGGAGCCGGTGTCGGCGAACTTCGAGCTGCCCGCGCTGGAGCCGGAGCCGGCGACCTGGCCGGCGGCGGGAACGGTTGTGGCGGCGGCCGTTCCGATGCCTGCGATCAGGATGGCTGCGGAAGCGCTTATCGCCGCAACGAGTTTCGTACCGATCGACATCGTGGATTCACCCTTCGTCACGAACTGTGGTCGGTCGAAAGTACCTGTCACCGGAACAAGTGAAACGCCATGATTTCTGTGGGCTCACACAACTGAGCGGCGGCACCCGGAAGTGCCGCCGCTCAGTATCTTTCGGTTCTCAGGCGAAAGTCAGTTCGCGGGGTCCGCGAGGATCGCGCCGAGGGCGCGGAGGTGGTCGTTCGCGCCGCCGAGGACGAACTCGTTGTGCTTGGCGGCGGTGAAGTACTGGTTCACGATGTGGTCGCGGTCGATGCCCACGCCGCCGTGCACGTGGACCACGGTGTGGGCCACGCGGTGGCCGGCGTCGGCGGCCCAGAACTTCGCGGTGTGGACCTCGGCGGCGGCGGGCAGATCCTCGGCCAGGCGCCAGGCGGCCTGCTGCACGGCCAGGCGCACGCCCTGGACGTCGATGTAGGCGTCGGCCAGGCGCTGGGCCACGGCCTGGAAGCTGCCGATCTTGCGGGTGAACTGCTCCCGCTCGCGGGCGTAGTCCGCGACCAGCTCCAGGCCCTTCTCCACGGTGCCGAGCTGGGTGGCGGCCAGGCCGAGCCAACCGCGCTCGAGCAGCCAGTTCAGGATGTCCGCGCCCTGCTCCACGGTGCCGACCAATTCGGCCGGGGTACCGGCGAATTCGACCTCGGCGGCGGGGGAGCGGTCGGTGATGATCTGGTCCTCGATGCGCACCGAGGCGTCGGCGGCGTCGACCAGGAACACCGCGGGCGCGCCGTCGACGCTGGCGGAGACCAGGATCCGGGCGGCCTGGCGGGCGAACGGCACACCGGTCTTCACGCCGGTGAGCTGCCAGCCGCCGTTGTCCGCCGCGGTGGTGGCCGGGGCGGCGGGCTCCCAGTTGCGCTCCTCGGTCAGCGCGGCGGTCAGGATGATCTCGCCGCTCGCGGCCTGCGCGGCCGCGGCCCGCTGGGCCTCGTCGCCGAACTTCGCCAGCGCACCCGCGCCCAGCACGATCGACCACAGGTATGGCACGGGTGCGACGGACTTGCCGAGCTCGCGCAGGATCGCGGTCTGCTCCAGCACGCCGAAGTCGCTGCCGCCCACGGCTTCCGGCAGCGCCGCGGCCAGCACGCCGGTCTCGGCGAGCGAGCCCCACAGGCCGTCGTCGAAGCGCACGGTGCGCGCACCGGCGGCGTCGGTGTTCTTGTCCAGTTCGCGCAGCCGGTCGGCGGTGACGAGCTTGCCGGTGACCTCGGCCGTCAGCCGGGCGAGGTCCTGCTGCGCCTCTGTGAGAGTGAAATCCATGATGGTTTACCTGAATTCGGGTTAGCGCGCGGCGGCGGGCTGCTTGAGGGCGGTCATGGCGATGATGTCGCGCTGCACCTCGTTGGTGCCGCCGCCGAAGGTCAGGATGAGGCAGGCGCGGTGCATGCGCTCGAGCCGGCCGCGCAGCTGCGCGCCCGCGGAATCCTGGCGCAGGTAGCCCTGCGGCCCGAGCACCTCCATGAGCGCGCGGTACGCCTCGGTGGCCAGTTCGGTGCCGTACACCTTGCAGGTGGAGGCGTTCCACGGGCGCGGGGCCGCGCCGGCGTCGGCGCCCGAGGCCAGCTCCCAGTTCAGCAGCTTGAGGAACTCGACCTTGGCGTGCACGCGGGCCAGGGCGACCTGCACCCATTCCTGGTCGATCACGCGGGAACCGTTGGCGGCCTTGGTGTTGCGCGCCCACTCGGTGGTCTGCGCGACGGCCAGCTGCAGCGGCGCGGCCGAGGTCAGCGCGACCCGCTCGTGATTGAGCTGGTTGGTGATGAGCGCCCAGCCGCCGTTCTCCGGGCCGACCATGTCCGCGTGCGGGATGCGCACGTCCTGGTAGTAGGTGGCGCTGGTGTCCGGACCGGCCATGGTGTGCACCGGCGTCCAGGAGAAGCCCTCGGCATCGGTGGGCATGATGAACATCGAGATGCCCTTGTGCTTCTTGGCGCTCGGGTCGGTGCGCACCGCCAGCCAGACGTAGTCGGCGTAGGCGATGAGCGAGGTCCACATCTTCTGCCCGTTGACGACCCAGTCGTCACCGTCGCGCACCGCGCCGGTGCGCAGCGAGGCCAGGTCGGTGCCCGCGCCCGGCTCGGAATAGCCGATGGCGAAGTGCAACTGGCCCGCGGCGATCTTGGGCAGGAAGAACTTCTTCTGCTCCTCGGTGCCGTAGTGCATGATCGTCGGCGCGACCGAGTTGATGGTCAGGAACGGCACCGGCGCGCCCGCGATGGCGGCCTCGTCGGTGAAGATCAGCTGATCCATGGTGGGCCGATCCTGGCCGCCGTACTCCTTGGGCCAGCCCAGGGCGAGCCAGCCGTCGCGGCCCATCTCCTCGACGACCTCGCGGTAGACATTGCCTTCGCCGTACTCACCGGTCTGCGCCGAGAGCGCTTCCCGCCGCTCCGGAGTGATCAGGCGGGCGAAATACTCACGCAGCTCAGCGCGTAGCTGTTCCTGTTGCGGCGTGTATGCGATCCGCATATTGGCACCTCTAGCCTTCGTGTCAGGGTTCTGCCGATCATGACACAGCGGGTGGAACATGTTCCAGTATCGGCGCTTGTAAGGCCGCACTTGCTACCCCTCGCGCCGATGGTGTTGTTACGCTCGCCCCACTGTTGTGCAAAGGAGTTGGCTATGAAGGTCACTGTTGATCTCGACCAGTGCGAGGCGAACGGAATCTGCGTCGGAATCGCACCTGACGTGTTCGATCTCGATGACGACGATGTCCTCCACATCATCGGCGCGGAGGTACCGGCCGGTAGCGAGTCCGATGTCGAGACCGCGGTGGCGCAGTGCCCCAAAGCGGCCCTCAAGATCGTCTGAATCCGGCCTTGCTCGCCGGGTGTAACACGTTCTAGAGTCGGCCGGTGAGCGAATCTGATGTGAGTCTTGCCGGCCGGGTGGCCATCGTCACCGGCGCGGGCGCCGGCCTGGGCCGGGCCGAAGCCCTGGAGCTGGCCCGCGCCGGCGCTTCGGTCATCGTCAACGACCTGGCCGAGAACGACGCGGTCAGCGCGACCCTCGCCGATATCCGCGCCCTCGGCGCGAAGGCCGAATTCGTCGCGGGCAGCATTGCCGAGCGGTCCACCGCCGACGCCCTGATCAGTACCGCCGAGAACACCTTCGGCGGTCTGGACATCATCGTCAACAATGCCGGAATCACCCGCGACAAGATGCTTTTCAATATGTCCGACGAGGATTTCGACGCGGTGATCGCGGTGCATCTGCGCGGCCATTTCCTGCTGACCCGCAACGCGGGCGCGTTCTGGCGGGCGAAGTCGAAGGAGGCCGGCGCGCCGGTCTACGGCCGGATCGTGAACACCTCGTCCGAGGCCGGTCTGCTGGGCCCCGCCGGGCAGGCGAACTACGGCGCCGCCAAGGCGGGCATCACCGCTCTGACCCTCTCGGCCTCGCGGTCGCTGTCGGCCTTCGGCGTCCGTTCCAATGCCATCTGCCCGCGCGCGCGGACGTCCATGACGGAGAAGGTCTTCTCCGCGGCCCCGGAGCAGGGTCCGGATCCGCTCTCTCCCGACCATGTGGCGCGCCTGGTGACCTTCCTGGCCTCCCCGGCCGCCGACGCCGTCAACGGGCAGTTGTTCGTCGTCTACGGGCCGATGGTAGCGCTCATGGCCGCCCCTGTCGTGGAACGTCGTTTCGACGCCGACGGTGAATGGAGCACCGCGAATCTCGCGGACACACTGGGCGGATACTTCGCCGAACGCGGTTCGGACGCTACGTTTTCCGCATCGGCCCTGATGGATCTCGGTTAGTACACCCTTTCCTACCGGTAGCCGGGCCGTTGCGCCCGGTTGCTTGGTTGATCATGTGACCAATAGTTGGTAGGAAGGGGGTTCATCTATGTGTGACGTCTCACAAAGACGTCCCGCACGCGGGGCGGAACTGCCGATGAACATGTTTCCAAAACTGGACAACAGTTCAGAAAGATCCCCAGTTCATAACCCTTGAAACCTTCCCAGACGGCACGAGAACGTGTTCTAATCTCTGGGCGGGATCGAGATCACATTCTGATCTCGTGAGCTATAGCTAGGCAGGGCAGGAGGAATCGCGGGAATGAATGATGTCCTCGCTGTACCGTTGCGGGCGGTCGGGGGGTTCTTCGAACTCGTCGGCGCAGTCGCCCGCGCCGCGGTGCGGCCACCATTCCAGCGACGCGAATTCGTCGATCAAGCATGGTTCGTCGCCCGGGTCTCCCTCGTTCCGACCCTTCTGGTGGCGATTCCATTCACCGTTCTGGTGATCTTCACTCTCAACATTCTTTTGCGCGAGATCGGAGCCGCCGACCTCTCGGGCGCGGCGACCGCATTCGGCGCCATCACCCAGGTCGGCCCGATGGTCACGGTGCTCATCGTGGCCGGCGCGGGCGCGACCGCCATCTGCGCGGATCTGGGCGCACGCACGATCCGCGAAGAGATCGACGCCATGAAGGTGCTCGGCATCGACCCGATCCAGCGCCTGGTCGTGCCGCGCGTGCTCGCCTCGATGTTCGTGGCCATGCTGCTCAACGGCCTGGTCTCCACCATCGGCATCCTCGGCGGCTTCTTCTTCTCGGTGTTCCTGCAGGACGTGAACCCGGGCGCGTTCGTCAGCGGCCTCACGCTGCTCACGCACCTGCCCGAACTGATCTTCTCCGAGATCAAGGCCACGCTGTTCGGCCTGATCGCCGGACTCGTCGCCTGCTACCTGGGCCTGAACGTCAAGGGCGGCCCCAAGAGCGTCGGCGACGCGGTCAACCAGACCGTCGTGTTCGCCTTCATGGCACTGTTCGTGGTGAACGTCGTCCTGACCGCCGCCAGCATCAAGTTCACGGCGCGGTGACGCAGGTGGCCTTCGTACTGCAGTCTCGTTTTCCCAAGGTGACACGCCGGGTGCAGCGCGTGTCCGACGGCTTCGACTCCGTCGGCAAGCACGCGATGTTCTACGCGCAGTCCATCGCCTCGGTCCCCAAGGCGCTCATCCACTACCGCACCGAGACCATCCGGCTCATCGCCGAGATCTCCATGGGCACGGGCGCGCTGGCCGTCATCGGCGGCACCGTCGTCATCGTCGGCTTCCTGACCCTGGCCGCCGGTGGCACCATCGCCGTGCAGGGCTACAGCTCGCTCGGCAACATCGGCGTCGAGGCCCTGACCGGCTTCTTCGCCGCCTTCATCAACGTGCGAGTGGCCGCGCCGGTCATCTCCGGCATCGGATTGGCGGCGACCCTGGGCGCCGGCACCACCGCACAGCTCGGCGCGATGCGCGTGTCCGAGGAGATCGACGCGCTCGAAGTCATGGCGATCCGGCCACTGCCGTTCCTCGTCGGCACCCGCATGCTGGCCGGCATCATCGCCATCATTCCGCTGTACTCCCTGGCCGTCATCGCCTCCTTCATGGCGAGCCGGTTCGCGACCGTTCAGATCTACGGACAATCGGCCGGTGTGTACGACCATTATTTCGAGACGTTCCTGATTCCCAGCGATATTCTCTGGTCATTCGCACAGGCGATCCTCATGGCCATGGCGGTCATGCTGATTCACACCTACTACGGCTACTACGCCGCGGGCGGCCCGGTGGGCGTGGGCGTCGCCGTCGGCAACGCGGTGCGGGCCTCGCTGATCGCGGTTGTCACGGTGACGCTGCTGGTCTCGCTGGCCATCTACGGCACCTCCGGCAATTTCCATCTCTCCGGGTAGGGCAGACGACATGGTGGGAACACAAAACGAAACGGCGCCTGGCCAATTGGCCGTCAGCGTCGCCCCGAAACCCCGGGCGAAGCGCGCCTCCGAACAGGGCTGGGTCATCAAGCTGGCCGGCGTCGGCCTGGTGCTCGGCCTGGTCGGCCTGGTGGTGCTGTCGCTGGTCAGCTTCGCGGGCGGATTCACCAACACCGCCGAGGTCACCGTCGCGTCGCCGCGTTCGGGCCTGGTCCTGGACCCCGACGCCAAGGTCAAGATCCGCGGCGTCGAGATCGGAAAGGTCGCCGGCATCGAGACCGTCGGCGACGGCGCCCGCATCACGCTCGCGCTCGATCCCGAGCAACTGAAACTGGTGCCGGCCAATGCCGTGGTGGATATTCGATCCACCACGATTTTCGGTGCGAAATACATCAATTTCGTTGCGCCGGAAAATGCTTCGAAGGAATCGCTGAAGCCGGGCGCGACCGTCGCGGCCGCCGACGTGACCGTCGAATTCAACACCATCTTCCAGAAACTCAGCGACGTGCTGGCGATGGCCCAGCCGGAAAAGCTCAACGCCACGCTGCTGGCGCTGGGCAGCGCGCTCGAGGGCCGCGGCGACAAGCTCGGCACCATGCTCGCCGACGGTGACACCTTCCTGAAGGACATCAATCCGAGCCTGCCCACGCTGCAGGAGGATCTGCGCAAGACCGCCTCTGTCGCCGGCACCTACGCCGACACCGTCCCGGATCTGTTGCGCACCACCGACAATCTCATCGTCACCGGTGACACGCTCGTGTCGCAGAAGTCGAAGGTGGACGACCTGCTCGTCAACCTCATCGGCCTCGCCGACACCTCGGGCGCGACGCTGGGGGAGAGCGAGAACGACCTCATCAAGTCGCTGCAACTGCTCACCCCGACCACGGGGCTGCTCAACGAGTACCGGACCGGCCTGGCCTGCGTCATCGACGGCCTGGGTTCCAACATCGACCTGATGAACCGGGTCATGGGCGGCAACTTCCCCGGTTTCGGTATGAACGCCAGCATCATGCCCGGCGGCACGCCGTACCAGTACCCGGAGGATCTGCCCAAGGTGAACGCCACCGGTGGCCCGCACTGCGAGAACATCATGGACCGGCCGTCGCCGCAGACGCGGGCGAAGTACCTGGTCACCGATACCGCCGAAGGGCACATCTGGATGCCGCCGACCGAGGGCATCCACCTCAACAAGACGGTGTTCGAAGTGCTCTTCGCCGGCGTTCCGGGGGTGACCCAGTGAAGTTCAAGCCGCACGCCACCAGCGTCAAGCTCGGAATCTTCGCGCTGACCATGATTCTCGTGCTCGCCGGACTGGCGGTCATCTTCAGCCAGATGCGTTTCTCCCGGGAGAACGGCTACAACGCGGTCTTCACCTCCTCCTCGGGCATGCTGCCCGGGGCGAAGGTGCGCATCGCGGGCGTGCCCGTCGGCTCGGTGTCCGACGTGTTCGTCGACGACGACAATCGCGCCCACGTCGAGTTCGACGTCGATCGCAAGTACCGCGTCTACGACAGCACCCGGCTCGCGATCCGCTACGAGAACCTGGTCGGCGACCGCTACCTCGAGCTGCTCGAGGGCCCCGGCAACGCGAAGGTGCTCTCCGACGGCGCCACCATCGGCCAGGATCGCACCGAGCCCGCGCTCGATCTGGACATGCTGCTCGGCGGCTTCAAACCCCTGCTGCGCGGCCTGAACCCGAATCAGGTCAACAGCCTGACCGAGGCGCTGCTGCAGGTCTTCCAGGGCCAGGGCGGCACCCTGGTCACCCTGCTCAACAGCGGCGGCGAGTTCGGCAAGACCCTGGGTGATCGCGATGCCCTGATCGGCAGCGTCATCACCAACCTGCGGACCGTGCTGGACACCATCGACTCGCGGTCGGAGCAGTTCGCCACGACGCTGGACGAGCTCCAGCGACTGGTGAGCGGCCTTGCGGCGGACAAGGATCCGATCGCCGACGCAATCCCGCGGATCGCCGGGGCCACCGGCGACCTCACCAACCTGCTGCAGGTGGCCCGCCCGGATCTGAAGGCGACCGTGGAACAGCTCGGCGCCGCGGCGACCATGCTCGACGACAACTCCGGCCAGTTGGACTGGGTCCTGAACGAACTGCCCGAGGCGTACCGCAAGTTCGCCCGCGTAGGCGCCTACGGCTCGTTCATGAACATCTACGTGTGCGGCACCGACCTGCTCATCGACGGCCCCAACGGGAAGCCGATGAAGATCAACCTGGCCGCGGCCCAGACCACGGGAAGGTGTGCCTAGTCATGAACACCGGAAACCGCGTAATCAACATCGGCATCGTGGGAATCGTGCTGGCGGTGACGATCTCGCTGTGCTCGCTGCAGTTCGACCGGCTGCCGCTGGTGCGCTCGGGCGCGTCGTTCTCGGCGTTCTTCGCCGACGCCGGCGGGCTGCTGCCGGGTGATCCCGTGCAGGTCGCCGGGGTGCGGTCCGGCCGGGTGGACTCGGTCGAACTGGACGGCCCGAAGGTGAAGGTCCGCTTCACCCTGAACGAGCAGATCGAACTGGGCGGCAAGACCACCGCGGCCATCAAGACCAACACGATGCTCGGCCGCAAGTCGCTCGAGGTGACCCCGGCCGGATCCGGCGCCATCCGTGGCGACGATCCGATCCCGTTGGAGCGCACCACTTCTCCGTACTCGCTCAACGACGCCCTGGGGGATCTGTCCACCACGGTCTCCGACCTCGACATGGAGTCGGTCAACAAGACCCTGGACACCCTCTCGGCCACCTTCGCCGACACCCCCGCGCCGCTGCGGTCGGCCCTGGACGGCATCACCGCCCTCTCGCGCAGCATCAACTCGCGCGATCAGGCGCTGACCGAACTGCTCACCAAGGCCCAGGGCGTCACCAAGGTGCTCTCGGACCGGGCGGCCAAGGTCAACGCGCTCATCGTGGACGGCAACAACCTGCTCGGTGAACTCGACGCCCGGCGCAGCGCGCTGAGCCAGATGATCGTGTACGTCAACGGTCTGGCCCAGCAGCTCACCGGCTTCGTCAACGACAACGAGGCGCAGCTCGGCCCGACCCTGGACAAGCTGAATTCGGTGCTGGCCCTGCTGCAGAAGAACAAGCAGAACCTCTCCGACGCGCTCGATGCCCTCGGCCCGTACGCCGGCGCCCTGGGCGAGCAGGTCGGCAGCGGCCCGTACTTCCAGGCCTACATCTCGAACGCGGCCAGCTACTACCTGCAGACGCTGGTGGACGCGCTGGTGTGGCCGGAGCATCTGCCGGACTCGCTGCGCAAGAGCTTCCTGCCCCTGCCCTCGTTCGATCCCAACACCCCCCTTCCGGAGCTGCCGCGATGAAATCACTCGCAAGCCTGCCCAAATGGGCGCGGATCGTCGCGGTGGTGGCGCTGGTCGCCCTGGTGATCGGTGGGGGATATGCCGCGCTGACCACCATCGGCACCAAGCAGATCACCGCCCAATTCCAGGCCACCAGCGGCATTTACGCCGGTGACGACGTGCGGATCCTGGGCGTGAAGGTCGGGTCCATCGACTCGGTCGAGCCCAAGGCCAACCAGGTCACCGTGAAGATGACCATCGACCGCGGCATCGACATCCCCGCCGACGCCAAGGCCGTCATCGTCTCGCAGTCGCTGGTCGCGGCGCGCTTCGTACAGATCGCGCCCGCCTACGACGGCGGCCCCAAGATGGCCGACGGCGCGACGGTGCCGATCGAGCGCACCGCCATCCCGGTGGAGTGGGACGACATCAAGGCCGAGTTGTCCAAGCTGGCAACCACTCTCGGCCCGGTCGGCCAGGACGAGCAGGGCTCGTTCGGACGCTTCATCGACGTCGCCGCCGACAACCTCGACGGCAACGGCGACGCCTTCCGCACGACCCTGCGCGAGCTGTCCAACACCATGGCCACGCTCTCGGACGGGCGCACGGACCTGTTCGCCACCATCCGCAATCTGCAGCAGTTCGTGGACGTGATCTCCAAGAGCAACGACCAGATCGTGCAGTTCGGCGGCCGGCTGGCCTCGGTGACCAGCGTGCTGGCCGGCGTCTCCGGCGATCTCGGTGCGGGCCTGGACAATCTGGACACCGCGGTGCAGGACGTCGAGCGTTTCATCGACAGCCGCGGCGGCGCCCTGACCGAGGATCTGGAGCGGCTCAACGACGTCGTCCAGCTGCTCGCGGACAAGAAGCCCGAGGTCGAGCAGGTGCTGCACCTGGCGCCCACCGCGCTGGTGAACTTCTACCAGCTCTACAAGCCCGCCACCGGCAGCCTCACCGGCTACCCCGTGCTCACCAACTTCGCCGATCCGCTGAGCTTCGTCTGCGGTTCGGTCAAGGCCCTCGAGGACAACCAGTCCGACCGCAGCGCCGACCTGTGCGCGCAGTACCTCGCACCGGTCATGCAGTCGATGGCGTTCAACTACCCGGGGCTCATGCTCGGCCCGGCCACGGCCGCCAGCGCCAAGCCCGAGGATCTGCAGTACAGCACGCCCGAGGTCGCCGCCGCCGCTGCCGCACAGCAGCGCGGTGCGCCGCAGAGCGTGCCGCAGGGCATCGCCGGACTCGCCATTCCGGGAGGGAACTGATGACGCGAGCACGACGCATTCGAGTGGCGGGCGTCGCCATGGGCATGACGCTCGCGCTCGGTACCGCCGGCTGCCAGTGGGACGGCGTGAACTCGCTGCCCCTGCCCGGCACCGTCGGCACCGACGGGGAGTCGTACCGGGTCCTGATCGAAATGCCGAATGTCACCACCCTGAACCGGAATTCGCCGGTCCGGGTCGATGACGTCACCGTCGGCACGGTCACCGGCATCGAGGTGGAGGGCTGGCACGCGCTGGTCACCGTGAGCCTGGAGAAGGGGGTGAAGCTGCCCGCCAACGCCACCGCGAAGATCGGTCAGACCAGCCTCCTGGGTTCCAACCACGTCGAGCTCGCGGTGCCGAAAGATGTAGCGGCACAGGGCGAACTGCGCGACGGTGATCGCATCACGCTCGAGCGCGCCGGGGTCTTCCCGACGACCGAGCAGGTGCTGTCCTCGCTGTCGGTGGTGCTCAACGGCGGCGGTATCAGCCAGCTGGAGAACATCACCAAGGAGCTGAACACCGCCTTCACCGGCCGCACCGACGCGATCGCCGATCTGCTGCCGCAGCTGGCGACGCTGACCACCAACCTGAACGCGCAGACCACCGACATCATCAACGCCATGAGCGGACTGGACCGGCTGTCCGGAACCCTTGCGGCGGAGAAGGATCGGCTCGGCGCGGCCATCGATCAGATCCATCCGGCGCTGACCGTGCTGGCGGACCGGCGCGAGAACATCACCGGAACCCTCACGGCGATGGGCAATCTCAGCGATATCGTGCACCGCATCATCAGCGAGAGCGGCGACGACCTCAAGGCCAACCTGGCCAACCTGTGGCCGACGCTCGAGACCCTCGCGGGCACCAGCGACAACATCGCCGGCGCGCTGAACATGCTGCTCTCGTTCCCGTTCCCGCTGAAGAACCTCGATCGCTACATGCGCGGCGACTACATGAACGTCAAGATGATGTTCGACCTCACCGCCGCCCGCCTGGACGCCAACTTCCTGACCGGCACCCCGCTGGGCGGCCGCTTCGGCGGCATCGAAGGCGCGCTCGGGGCCTACTCGGGTCCCGCCGGCGAGAAGAACGACCCGTCGATCGCCCCGCTGCAGCCGGCGCCCCCGTCCGATCCGACGACCCAGCCGGTGCCCAGCATCCCGGGTCTGCCCCCGATCCCGGGCCTGCCCGCGATCCCGGGTATCACCGTGCCGCAAGGGGGTTAAGGACCATGAAACTCACCCGCTTCGTCAAGTTCCAGCTCGTCGCGTTCTCCATCCTCACGGTGGTCGGCCTGATCGTGATGGGTGGCACCTACGTGGGGCTGCCCAACATGCTCTTCGGCATCGGCCACTACGAGGTGACCGTGAAACTGGCCGCCACCGGCGGCCTGTACGAGCACGCCAACGTGGCCTACCGCGGCCTCAACGTCGGCAAGGTGAAAGAGGTCCGGCTCACCCCCGAGGGTGTGGACGCGAAGCTCTCCATCGACAGCGACTACAAGATCCCCGCCGACGTGGACGCCTGGGTGCGCAGCGTCTCGGCCATCGGCGAGCAGTACGTCGATCTCAAGCCGGTCGATGATCCGCAGGGCGGCAACCTCTCCGACGGCTCGGTGATCCCGGTGGATCGCACCCAGCTGCCCCAGGACGTCGGCACCCTGCTCGATCAGACCGATCGCCTGCTCTCCAGCGTCGCCGACACCCGGCTGCGCCTGGTCATCGACGAGGCCTTCAAGGCGTTCGACGGCGCCGGACCGGAACTGGCCCGGCTCATCGACTCCGCGTCGCTGCTGGTGCAGGAAGCCAAGGACAACACCCAGGTGACCAAGGATCTGATCGATCAGATCGGGCCGCTGCTGGACACCCAGATCGAGTCCGATCAGGCCATGCGCACCTGGACCTCGAGCCTGGCGACGGTGACCGACCAACTGCGCGAACACGATCCGGCCCTGCGCAGCGTGCTGAACAACGCGCCGGGCGCGCTGAGCAAGGCGTCGCAGCTGTTCCAGGATCTGCAGCCCACCCTGCCGCTGCTGGCCCGCAACCTGGTCAGCGTCGGTCAGGTCGCGGTCACCTACAACGCCGGTATCGAACAGCTCATGGTGGTCTACCCGCCGCTGGTCGCGGCGCTGCTGACCGCGGCCAAGACCAGCCCGGAGGAGTACGGCGTCCGCGTCGACTTCATGGTCAGCCTCAACGACCCGCCCGGCTGCACCCTGGGCTTCCTGCCGCCCGAGCAGCGGCGCGGCCCGGACGAGTGGCGCGGCGAGGTGCCGGACACCCCGAGCGGCATGTACTGCAAGACCCCGGTCGATTCCAAGGAAGAGGTCCGCGGTCTGCGCAACATCCCGTGTATGGAGGTGCCGGGCAAGCGTGCTCCGACGCCGGAGCTGTGCCGCGATCCCGAGGGCTACGTGCCGGCGGGCGTGAACTCCGCGGCGGTCGCGCCGCGCAGCGACGCCGTCACCGGTGGCGCGGCGCCAGCGAACAATCAGCAGCCCGCGAGTGGCCAACCGGATACCCAACCTGCCGGTGTGACGACGCGCACGTATGATCCGAAGAACGGTACGTATGTCGGACCAGACGGTCTGCTTTATCGACAGGCAGACATCGCGAAAGATGGTTCGGGAACCGTTCCGGTGAATTGGCAGTCAATGCTCCAGGAGCAGCAAAAATGAGTGAAACCAGTTCGGTGAACGGTCGGAACCGACGCAAGGCACAGCGGTCCGAAGGGCCGCCACCGGCGACGGACGTCACCGAACAGGTCGATGTCACGGTCTCCACGGCGAAGACGGCCGCCCCCGCGGCGGCCGCCACCGTGAAGATCGGCAAGCAGTCCGACCCGGTCGCGGATTCCGACTCCGCGACCGGCGCCGAGACCGCCGCGCCCGTCGCCGCCGAGGAGGCGAAAGCGGCCGGGACGGTCGATCTCGGCAAGGCCGAGGCACCGGCGGCGGTCGCCGCCGAGCCCGCCGAGCCCGCGGCCGAGGCCGCGAGTGAAGCGGCGGGCGAGCCCGGCGCGAAGACCCCTCGCAACTGGCCGGTTACCGCGCTGGCCGCCGCCGCCGCGGTAGCGATCATCGCGCTCGTGGTCAGCCTCGCCTTCTGGATCCCGGCCTACCGCGACAGCGGCGACGCCGACGGCCTGCGCGCGGACTACGCCCAGACCGCCAAGCAGGCGATCCTCAACATCACCACGATCAAGGCCGACAGCGCGGCCGCGGACATCGACCGCGTGCTGTCGGTGGCCTCGGGCCAGCTCGCCGCCGAGTACTCCTCGCGCAAGGACGCCTACGCCGACGTGGTCAAGACCGCGAACGTGAAGGCCACCGGCGAGATCATCGAGGTCGCCATCGAGTCCACGACCGACAGCAGCGCCCAGGTGCTCGTCGCGGCCAAGCAGACGCTGACCAACGCGGGATCCGCCGAACCGCAGCAGCGGTACTACCGCTTCCGCGTCACGGTCACCCGCGACGGCGACCACTTCACCGCCTCCCAGTTGGAGTTCGTGGCATGAGAATCAAGCGCACCCTCACCCTGCCCATGGTCGCGATCGCCCTGATCGCCATCGCCGCGGTACTCGCGGGAGCCGGCTTCCTGGGTTACAAGACCTACGAATACGACCAACTGGATCAGGCGCGCGAGAGTTCGGTGGCAGCGGCTCGCACGACGGTCGAGTCCATGTTCAGCTACGACTTCAAGACCGTTGACGACAAGCTGCCCAAGGTCGCGGACAACCTGACCCCGGGCTTCCGCGGCGACTATCTCAAGCTGGTCACCGAGGCCATCGCGCCGGGAGCCAAGGAGAAGCAGCTCACCGTGCAGGCCTCCTCGCAGGCCGGCGGCGTGATCTCGGCGGGTACCGAGCGCGCCGAGGTGCTGCTGTTCCTCAACCAGATCACCACCAGCAAGGACAAGCCGGAGGCCACCACCAGCGGCAGCCGCGTGAAGGTGGAGCTGGAGAAGGACGGTGACCGCTGGCTGGTCGCCGAGGTCACCCCGATCTAACCGGTTCCCCCGTCCGCCCCCGCCGGGTATGCGTTTTCGCCCGGCACAGGGGCGCCGAGAGCCCGAAAACGAGCGTGCCCCCGACGGTTCAGAAACCGTCGGGGG
>NZ_JBEXUS010000143.1:0-18957 GCF_040614455.1 Nocardia sp. NPDC005978 | reverse complement strand
GCTCCCGTCCGGAGACGGGAGCGGCCTTCGTGGTCGGTCGAGGTGGAATCAGCGGGCGAACAGCAGGGCGCGCTTGACTTCCTGGATCGCCTTGGTGACCTCGATGCCACGGGGGCACGCGTCGGTGCAGTTGAAGGTGGTGCGGCAGCGCCACACACCCTCGACATCGTTGAGGATGTCCAGGCGCTCGCGGGCGCCCTCGTCACGGCTGTCGAAGATGAAGCGGTGCGCGTTCACGATCGCGGCCGGGCCGAAGTAGCTGCCGTCGCTCCAGTACACGGGGCAGGAGGTGGTGCAGCAGGCGCACAGGATGCACTTGGTGGTGTCGTCGAAACGCGCCCGATCGTGCTGGGACTGAATGCGTTCCATGGTCGGCTCGTTGCCGCGCGTGATCAGGTACGGCTTGACCGCCTTGAACGCGTCGAAGAACGGCTCCATGTCGACCACGAGGTCCTTCTCCACGGGCAGACCGCGGATCGGCTCGACGGTGATGGTGAGGTCCTTGCCGTTCTTGGGCAGCATGTCCTTCATCAGGAGCTTGCAGGCCAGGCGGTTCACGCCGTTGATGCGCATGGCATCGGAGCCGCAGACGCCGTGGGCGCAGGAGCGCCGGAAGGTCAGCGTGCCGTCCAGGTAGGACTTGATGTAGATCAGCACGTTCAGGAAGCGATCCGTCGGCAGCACCGGAACCTTGAACTCGTCCCAGTGCGCGCCCTGGCCGTCTTCGGGATTGAAGCGCGCGGCCTTGACGGTGATCATGACCGAGCCCTCGGGCACCGGAGCGGGCTGCTGCGAGGCCGGCTTCTCGAGTGTGGCAGTCATCAGTACTTACGCTCCATCGGCTCGTAACGGGTCTGCACGACCGGCTTGTAGTCGAGCCGGATGTCGGAGATCAGCTCCGGGCTCTCCTTGTACGCCATGGTGTGGCGCATGTAGTTGGTGTCGTCGCGGTTCGGGTAGTCGTCGCGCGCGTGACCGCCGCGCGATTCCTTCCGGTTCAGCGCACCCACCACGGTGACCTCGGCCAGCTCGAGCAGGAAGCCCAGCTCGACGGCCTCGAGCAGGTCGCTGTTGTAGCGCTTGCCCTTGTCCTGCACGGTGATCCGGCTGTAGCGGTCCTTGAGGCCGTGGATGTCGGTGAGGACCTGCTTGAGGGTGTCCTCGGTGCGGAACACGCCCGCGTTGGCATCCATGGTGGCCTGCAGTTCGGTGCGGATGTCGGCCACGCGCTCGTTGCCGTGATCGGACAGGATCAGCGCGAGCCAGTCCTGCACCATCTGCGCCGGGTTCTCCGGCATCTCGACGAACTCCGCGCGCTGGGCGTACTCGGCGGCGGCGATGCCCGCGCGCCGGCCGAACACGTTGATGTCCAGCAGCGAGTTGGTGCCCAGGCGGTTGGAGCCGT
Organism: Nocardia sp. NPDC005978; assembly: GCF_040614455.1. Classification (NCBI taxonomy): domain Bacteria; kingdom Bacillati; phylum Actinomycetota; class Actinomycetes; order Mycobacteriales; family Nocardiaceae; genus Nocardia; species Nocardia sp. NPDC005978. The sequence continues at coordinate 17,552 of NZ_JBEXUS010000143.1, read as the reverse complement.
GCACCGAGACGCACGCGCACTCGCCCGCGGCGTACAGGCCGGGGACCACGTCGGTGTTGTTGCGCAGCACCTCGCCGCGGATCCGGGTGGGGATGCCGCCCATGACGTAGTGGCAGGTCGGCATGACCGGCACCGGCTCCTTGACCGGGTCCACGCCCAGGTAGGTGCGGGCGAACTCGGTGATGTCCGGCAGCTTCTCCTCGAGCACGTCCTCACCGAGGTGGGTCACGTCGATGAGCACGTAGTCCTTGTTCGGACCCGCGCCGCGGCCCTCGGCCACCTCGAGCACCATCGAGCGCGCGACGATGTCACGCGGCGCGAGATCCTTGATGGTGGGGGCGTAGCGCTCCATGAACCGCTCGCCCGAGGCGTTGCGCAGGATGCCGCCCTCGCCGCGGACCGCCTCGGAGATGAGGATGCCCAGGCCGGCCAGACCTGTCGGATGGAACTGGTGGAACTCCATGTCCTCCAGCGGGAGTCCCTTGCGGAACACGATCGCCATGCCGTCACCGGTGAGGGTGTGGGCGTTGGAGGTGGTCTTGTACATGCGGCCCGAGCCGCCGGTGGCGAACACGATCGACTTCGCGTGGAAGATGTGCAGATCGCCGGTGGCCAGCTCGTAGGCGACGACGCCGGTGGCGATCGGCCCGTTGGGGCCGTCGGTCAGCACCAGGTCGAGCACGTAGAACTCGTTGTAGAACTCCACGTCGTGCTTGACGCAGTTCTGGTACAGCGTCTGCAGGATCATGTGACCGGTGCGGTCGGCGGCGTAACAGGCGCGGCGCACGGGGGCCTTGCCGTGGTCACGGGTGTGCCCGCCGAAACGACGCTGGTCGATCTTGCCCTCGGGCGTGCGGTTGAACGGCAGGCCCATCTTCTCCAGGTCGAGCACGGCGTCGATGGCTTCCTTGGCCATGATCTCCGCGGCGTCCTGGTCGACCAGGTAGTCGCCACCCTTGACGGTGTCGAAGGTGTGCCACTCCCAGTTGTCCTCTTCCACGTTCGCGAGCGCGGCGCACATGCCGCCCTGCGCCGCGCCGGTGTGGCTGCGGGTGGGGTAGAGCTTGGTCAGGACGGCCGTGCGGACGCGGGGCCCGGCCTCGATGGCCGCGCGCATGCCCGCGCCGCCGGCACCGACGATCACGACGTCGTAGCGGTGCTCCTGAACGGGACGTGACTCAGCACCGGTGGTTCGTTCGCTGTGCTCACTCATTCGGGGCGGCCTGTTCCTAACCTGTGATGTTGGGGTCGAAGGTGAAGATGACGTAGGTGCCCACGCCCATCACCAGGATCATCGAGACGACCAGCAGGAACTTCAGCCAGAACCGGGTGGAGTCCTTGCGGGCGTAGTCGTCGATGACGGTGCGCATGCCGTTGCCGCCGTGCAGCTGGGCCAGCCAGAGCATGGTCAGGTCCCAGATCTGCCAGAACGGGCTGGCCCAGCGGCCGGCCACGAACGCGAAGTTCAGGCGCTGCACGCCGCCGTCGATCATGAGCATGATCGTCATGTGGCCGATGACCAGGATGACGAGCAGCAGGCCCGAGGCGCGCATGAACAGCCACGCGTACTTCTCGAAGTTGCTGCCGCCGGCGCGGCGGGGCGCGCGGGGCGCGTCCAGGCTGGCGGGGCGATCGTAGGACTTGCCCAGGACAGGTGCGGTCATGATCAGTGCTCCGTCAGCAGGTAGAAGAACTGGCGGCCGATGCCGGCGCCCGCGACGAGGATCCAGATCGTGAGCACGACCCAGAGCATCTGCCGCTGGAAACGCGGGCCCTGCGACCAGAAGTCGACGAGGATCACCCGGATGCCGTTGAACGCGTGGAACAAGACGCAGACGACGAGACCCATCTCCATGAGAGCGACCAGCGGGGTCTTGTAGGTCTCGATGGCCTGGTCGTAGGTGTCCGGGCTGACCCGCACGAGGGCGGTGTCGAGGACGTGGACGAACAGGAAGAAGAAGATCGTCACGCCGGTTATGCGGTGCAGAGCCCAGGACCACATTCCGGGGTCGCCTCGGTACAAGGATCGCTTCGGCTTGGCCGGAGCTTCTAGCGTGGTCATAGAGTGCGGTGCCTCCAACGTCGTTGATGGACCCGGTCAGATCCGGCGCGGAGCCATTGGACTGTCGATAACACCAGCTCACAGCCGGAATCGCCGTCCGGTGGCAGTGCTGCAGGCCCGCTGTCGGGAACCTGAACCGATCTGTCGTGAACTCTAATCCCAGCGGTTGGACGGAACTAATTCGGCGTGCCGCTCGTTGGCCGTAAATTCACTGAGTTAGGTTTGCCTTTCCTGATTTTCGAGGCCCGGTAAAACGGCTTCCGCGCGGGTGTAAGCATGCCCATGGAAGGATGGTCCGATATGCCCGATATTGATTGGAATGCGTTGCGCGGCAAGGCATCCGAAGTCATGCGAAATGCCTATGCGCCGTACTCGAGATTCCCCGTCGGGGCCGCTGCTCTCACCTCGGACGGCCGCACGGTGAGCGGCTGCAATGTGGAAAATATCTCATACGGACTGGGCCTGTGTGCCGAATGTGTACTGGTCGGTAACTTGATTTCGTCCGGCGGGGGGAGGTTGCTGGCCGTCTCGGTCTGCGATTCCCGGGCCGAAATCCTGACCCCCTGCGGGCGCTGCCGCCAGGTCCTGCTGGAGCACGGGGGTGCGGGGCTGCTCGTCGATCACCGCGCCGGGCCCCGGCCCTTGAGCGCGCTGCTGCCCGACGCCTTCGGGCCGGACGATCTGGCCGCCGGGCAACTCTGACCACACTGAGCCCCGCCCGCCCTGCGGGTGCGCCCGGCCGCTCGGCCCCGCGATCGCGCCGACGCGGCCCGGGCGATCAACCTGACGCGGCCCCCGCGGCGTGTAAGGGTGGTGGGGTGACTGTGCACTCGGCTGTCGAGGTGATCCGGGCCAAGCGCGACGGGGGTGAGCTCAGCGACTCCCAGATCGACTGGGTGGTAGCCGCGTTCACGCGCGGGGAGGTCGCCGACGAACAGATGTCCGCGCTGGCCATGGCCATCGTGTGGCGGGGGATGACCCGGCGCGAGACCGCGCGCTGGACCGCGGCCATGATCGCCTCCGGGCAGCGCCTGGACTTCCGCGATCTGCCCAGGCCCACCGTGGACAAGCACTCCACCGGCGGCGTCGGGGACAAGATCACCCTGCCGCTCGCGCCGCTGGTCGCGGCATGCGGGGCGGCGGTCCCGCAGCTGTCCGGGCGCGGGCTCGGACACACCGGCGGCACCCTCGACAAACTCGAGGCCATCGCCGGCTGGCAGGCCGACATCCCGGTGGCCCGCATGCGCGAGATTCTCACCGATCCCGCGGCGGGCGCGGTCGTGTGCGCGGCCGGGGCCGATCTCGCGCCCGCCGACAAACGCCTCTACGCCCTGCGCGACGTCACCGGCACCGTCGAATCCATCCCGCTCATCGCCAGCTCGATCATGAGCAAGAAGATCGCCGAGGGCACCGCCGCGCTGGTGCTGGACGTCAAGGTCGGGCGCGGCGCGTTCCTGAAGGAGCTGTCGCAGGCGCGCGAGCTGGCCACGGCCATGGTCGAACTCGGCACCGACGCCGGGGTGCGCACCGTCGCCCTGCTCACCGCCATGGACACCCCGCTCGGCTGTACCGCGGGCAACGCCCTGGAGGTGGCCGAGTCCCTGGACGTGCTGTCCGGCGGCGGCCCGGCCGACGTGGTGGAACTGACCCTGACCCTGGCCCGGGAGATGCTCGCCCAGGCCGGGATCGACGGCATCGACCCGGCCGACGCCCTCGCGGACGGGCGCGCCATGGACCACTGGCGCGCCATGATCAGCGCCCAGGGCGGCGATCCCGACGCCCAGCTGCCCTGCGCCCGGCACGCGGAAACCCTGCGCGCCCCCGCGACCGGGGTCCTGACCCGATTGGACGCCATGGACATCGGCGTCGCGGCCTGGCGGCTCGGCGCGGGCCGGGCCCGCCAGGGTGATCCGGTGCAACTCGGCGCGGGTATCGAAATGCACCTCAAACCGGGCGATTCCGTCACCGCCGGTCAACCCCTCCTGACCCTGCACACCGATACCGCCGAGGTGCTGCCCGCGGTACTGGAATCGCTGGGATCGGCGTTCACCATCGGGGCGGCCGGCACCGAGGCGCCCGCACAACCGCTGGTGCTGGGCCGGATCACGGCCTGAGCCGATCCGCCCGGATCGCGCGCGGGCCGCGCGGGGCCGGCGAAACCGCCACGCGGCCAAGCCCGATCGCCTGACCTGCGGCGCGGCGCGGACCCGCGCGCGGGCCTAGCCTGGATGCGGTGAACCGTACTCCCGATTTCCGACCGCGCCGCCGGACGGCGGCGGTACTCGGTGCGGTGGCCCTCGGTGTCGCCGTGCCCCTGACCGCCGGACTCGCCGGACCCGCCGCCGCCGAACCGCGCATCGACAATTCGCCGCCCGCCACGTCGCGCTCGCAGCCCTACCCGTATTACGCCAATTGCCACGAGGTTCGGCTGGCGGGCAAGGCTCCGCTGCTGGTCGGGCAACCCGGCTACAGCTCGCGTCTCGATCGAGACGGCAAAGGCATCGCATGTGGCTGACAGGTGAAGATCAGCACTCCGCCAGCAACGTATGGGCAACGACACGCCTAAGAGAGGGTGCACACAGGCCAACTGCCATGCCGCAGAACGCAAATGCGGCTACCGTTTCTACATGACTGGACCGACGCCCCTCACACTCGCTGCGATCCGCCAGGCGCCCAAGGCGGTCCTGCACGATCACCTGGACGGCGGGTTGCGGCCCGCGACGGTCCTGGAGCTCGCCCGCGACTGCGGGTACGACCAGCTACCGGCTGGTGACGCCGAATCCCTGGGCGCCTGGTTCCGCGACGCGGCCGACAGCGGATCGCTCGAGCGCTATCTGGAAACCTTCGCGCACACCGTCGCCGTCATGCAGACGCCCGAGGGCCTGCGCCGCGTCGCCCGCGAATGCGCCGAGGATCTCGCCGCGGACGGCGTCGTCTACGCCGAGGTGCGGTTCGCGCCGGAACAGCACCTCGAGGCCGGGCTCACCCTCGACGAGGTCGTCGAGTACACCCTCGAGGGCTTCCGCGAGGGCGAGGCCATCGCCGCCGCGGCGGGTACCCCCATCCGGGTGACCTGTCTGCTCACCGCCATGCGCCACGCCGCGCGCGGGCGCGAGATCGCCGAACTCACCGTGCGATTCCGCGACCGCGGCGTCGGCGGGTTCGACATCGCGGGCGCCGAGGCCGGGTACCCGCCCACCCGGCACCTGGACGCCTTCGAGTACCTGCGTTCCAACAGCGCGCATTTCACGATCCACGCCGGGGAGGCGTTCGGCCTGCCGTCGATTCACGAGGCGCTGGCGTTCTGCGGCTGCGATCGGCTCGGCCACGGCGTGCGCATCACCGACGACATCACCGATTCGGCCGACGGGCCGCGACTGGGCCGGGTCGCGAACTACGTGCGGGACATGCGCATTCCGCTGGAGCTGTGCCCGTCCTCCAACGTGCAGACCGGCGCGGTGCCCTCGCTCGACAAGCACCCGTTCGATCTGCTGGCGCGCTTGCGTTTCCGCGTCACGGTCAACACCGACAACCGGCTGATGAGCGACACCACCATGAGTCAGGAGATGGAGAAGCTGGTGCAGACGTTCGGCTACGGCTGGAGCGATCTGGAACGGTTCACCATCAACGCGATGAAGTCGGCCTTCATCCCGTTCCCCGACCGCCTGAAACTCATCGACGAGGTGATCAAGCCGGGCTACGCGGTACTCATCGGCTGAGGGTTCGCATGGCACAGTGGCGAAGCCCGCTGTAGACCAAGGAATTACGGCTAGTGAAACAGTGGGTTTTTAGAGACGCTCCTTCCGGTGGCCGCGTCGGCCGCCGGAAGGATGTGCTCACTCGTGGCGAAACGACTACTCGGGGGCCTGGCCCTGGGTGCGCTGACCGCACTCTCCGTTCCCGGGCTCATCGCCGGCTCCGCGTCGGCGAAGGTCGCGGGGATCACCGCCTCCGCCGGTGACTTCGACTGCACCGTCGAGTCGGGATGCGGTGTCAACGCCGTCCTGACCGGACCGGACCGATTCGATCCGGTGACGGTCACGATCGATGGCGTGGTGGTAGCCGACGCCGTCGTGCCCGACACCCGTCAGCCGGGCGAATACGTCTACGTGAGCCTGCTCTGGCGGCCCGCGAACAACGGCAAGCACACGATCACCGTGACCCAGGGCGCGTCGACGATGACCGCGGCATGGCAGGTGCCGGGCAGGCTGCACTACCCGCAACCGGCGACCGGTAGCTCCGTGCTCGACGCGCTGGGTGGGTCGGGTTCCGGCTCGAAGCGGTAACCGGATCGACGAAAACGCCGTGGTCGCAATGGATTGCGACCACGGCGTTCGTGGTACGGCCCGTGGGGTTGCTGCGGCGGGGTGGCTGCTCAGCCCTTGGTGAGGCGGCCTTCGAAGGCGACCTCGAGCGCGCGCCACGCCTCGGCCTCGGCCGCGAACGGCGGGTTCGGGGCCATCCGGCTGGGGTCCGGGTTGAGCAGGTAGGAGACGTACCAGCCCAGGGGATTGGAACCGGCCAGGGCCCGTTCCACCGCGTCGTCATCGGCGTAATCGGCGGCGTCGGTGAACAATTCGACGGCCAGGTCGAGCTGGTCGGTGTCGACCGACTTGGGGCCGGCGGCCAGATCCTCGGCGATGCCGGGCAGCACGTAGACGTTCTCCTCGTCCACCTCGACCTCGAGCCCGCCGTCCACCGCCGCGGACTGGATCTCGCCGTAGGTGCTGACCCGGGCCAGATCGTGCTCGTGATCGTCGGCGAGGTAGCGGGCCAGCGCGCGCTCGGAACCGAAGACCGTGATCGAACCCTCGGTGCCCAGGAACAGCGGCTCGTCGTCGACGTAGCAGCGCAGGGTGAACCAGGTGCCGTCCGAGGTGATGATCTTGACCGGGTCGATGCCGACGCTGTGCCAGAAGGAGGGGTCGCCCTCGTCCTCGTCGCCCTTGGTCAGGTCGACGGTCTCGAACTCGTTGTCCTCATCGCCGTCGGCCGCGTCCTCCGCGTCCACGACGTTCTCCTCCGCCGCAAGCAGTTCCGCCTCGGCGACCGCCACCGCGTCGGCGTCCACGTCCGGGATCTCCACCACCGAGTCGATGGCGTCCAGGACCGCGTCCCAATCCTTGTTGATGGCCGAGCCGATCTGGTCCCACAGCTCCTGGCCCTCCTTGCCGGCGAAGACGCCGACCCCGCTGGGCAGCGCGCCGAGCACGGGGTGGGAGCCGAAGAACTTGGTCACCACGTCGAGGTCGCACACCTCGCCGATGTTGCGGACCATGTCGAGGGTCTCCTCGAGCTCGGAGATGATCTCCGGGTCCGGATCGTCCGCCGCCAGTTCGGGCACGCCGACCAGATCGAAGACGAACTGCTCCTCGGGCTCGAGCTCGGCCGCCGACAGCCCGGCGATGATCTTCCACGCCGGATGGTCGACCAGATCGTTCTCGGAGCTGGAACGAATGAAGGCGGCGAGCTCCGCGACGGAGTCGAAACCGTAGAGGTCTTCCTCGAATCCGAGGAACGCCTGCCACTCATCGTCACCGTCTCGCCAGCGCGGTGCCCACAGGGTGACGAGATCGCCTTTGGTGAGGCCGAGCGCGATCGGGACGATGTCTCCAGAAGCCATGACCGGAAGCCTATCTAGTGGCTGCCTCAGGCACTATCCGGGCCGCCCCCAACATTTCCCGGCCCGATAGCGGAGTTCAATCGGGCCAGCACCGCGGCGCGTCGCGTGCTCGCCGCGGCGGCCGCCTGCCCGCACGCCCACAGGATCAGTTCCGCCACTTCCGCGGGTGGTCGCGCGGTCACCGAATCGGCCAGCCAGAGGCCGGTGAGCGCGCCCTCGCCGTCGACCTCGGCGGTGACCGAGCCGTCCGGCGCGCCGAAGCGCCCGCGCACGCGATCGAGGCCGTCGAGGGCGTTCTCCAGGGCGTCGAGCTGCAGGGCGACGCCGTTGACCAGGGCATCCATCGGATCGCTCATGAGGGCCTCGTCCAGCTGGTCGGACCGGTGTCGGCGTCGTCGAGACGGTCGAGTTCGTCGACGGCGGCCTGCCGGGTGGGCAGGCCGAGCCGGTCCAGGATGTCGGCGGGGATGCCGGCGTCGGCGAGGGCCTCGCGGCGCCGCGACTTGGCGACGACGGCCGAGCGCTTGGTCAGGCGCAGGATCTCGTCGGCCAGAGCCTGTGCGCCGTAACGGTATTCACCGCGCTCGAAGTGGATCTCCACCGGCATGCCCTGGTCGGTGGCGCGGACGGTCACCGTGCCCGCGCGATTGCCGCTCGCCGCGACGGTGACGGCCGGAATCCGCGGCGCGCTCACGCGGTGGGCCTGTAGAAGCCGAAGAATGTCATTCCGCTGTTCTCCGTTCGAATCGGGCCGATCTGTACCGGGTCTCCTGCTTCGACGAGTTGGCCGTTGCCGATCACCATGGCCACGTGCCCGTCCCACACCGCCAGATCACCGGGCATCAAGTCCCCTGGACCGATCTGCGCGTGTCCCTGTCCCTGCTCCTGCGCCAGGCGGGGCAGTGGCACCCCCGCTTCGGCGTACGCCCATTGCGTGAGCCCGCTGCAATCGAGTCCGGCGCCGGGTGTCGTCCCACCCCAGACGTAGGGCGTGCCGAGCTCGCTCAGGGCGTTGCGGACCGCGTCGGCGGCCCGCTGGTTCGGGGCCTCCACGGTACTGCCGTCGGGCAGGGTGAGCAGCACCCCGGTCCCGGCGGCGTGGGTCCCGCCGGTCGCGGACCGGTCCGCGGGGAGCGCGTCGCCCACCGATGCCGGGACGGTCGTGAGTCCGCCCGCGAGTCCCGCCCCCGATTCCAGCGCCTGCCCGCCGGTGGCGAGCAGTGTCTGCCCGAGCTGTCCGCCGGAGTTCCCCACGGCCGCCGCGACGGTGTCCGCCGCGGGGGCCTCCGGCGTGCCGGGTTGCCCGGCCGCCGCGGCATCGGCCACCGATGCGTCCGGCGAGCCGGCGGCCACCGGCGCGGGAGTCGGTGGCGGCGCGATCAATTCGCGCATGGCCGCGGTCTCGTCCGCGAGCTCGGTCCGCACGCGCTCGGCCACGTGCAGCGCGCGCCCCGAGTGGTCGAGCGCCGACTCCACCACGATCGCGATCCCGGCCGGCGTGAGTCCGGTCCGCCCGGCGCTGTCCGCCGAGTCGAGGAACGACCGCAGGATCGCCGCCAGCTCCCGCTGCCCCGCCGCCACCGCGCTCCCGGCTCGCTCGAGCACCGCCGCCAGCTCGACGCCGCGGTCCGCGACGGTCGCCGCGCAGGTCTGCACCCGCAGCGCGGTGCCCAGGGCCGCGTCGCCGCCCTCGCCCCGCCACGCGGCGTACATCTCGTCGACTCCGCCCCGGCCCGCCCCGACCATCTCCTCCACGACCCCCGAACCCGCGCGCAGCTCGGCCACCGCCGCCGCCACGTCCCCGCTGCCGAGGCTTTCCATCAACCCCGTGATCGGCCGGGCCAGCCCGGCCACGTCCAACTCCGCGCTCACGGGCCCACCCCCGCCCGTGTCAGGTCCCGGAACATCCGCGCCTGACTCGCGATCGTCCGCGCCGGTCGAATCTCATCGAGCCGCGTGCTCACGGCAGGGCCTCGAGCCGCCCGGTGGCGTCCAGGGCGGTGGCGTAGGTCGCGTCGGTGGCGGCGTACGAGGTCGTGGCGGTGGTCGCGCCGGCGCCCATGCTGGTCAGGACCGCGGTGAGGGCGGTCAGGGTGGACAGGTGGGTGGCGTGTGCCGCGCGGTAGGCCACGAGGAAGTCGGCGCCCGCGAGGCCGAGGGCCGGGGCGAGTAGGAGGGGATCGGCCGCGGCGGTGCGGGCGGCGGCGGTGCTCAGGTGCGCGGCCATGCCGATGGCGGTGTGCGCGTAGGCGGTGAGACCGTCGGGATCTATCGAAAACCGCGTCATGGCAACCCCTGTCGTGCCGTCGCTGGAATTTCTCCGTCGTGTGCTTGGACGGGCGGCGCGGCCGATCGGTTCCGGCCATGCGCGAAATTCGCCCGGCCGCGACCTCCAATGTGTGTGCTGACCTATCGTTTTCCTATGCGCACCGACATCGTGGACCACCCGCTCGCAGCCGCTCTGCTGACGACCATGCGCGACGTCCAGACCAGCAATCCCACCTTCCGCGCGGCGCTGCGCGATCTCACCGGCCTGCTCGTCTACGAGGCGATGCGCGATGCGCCCGTCACCCGCTTCCCCATCGCCACCCCCGTGGCCGCCGCCGAGGGCACGACGCTGTCCGCGCCGCCGCTGCTGGTCCCGGTGCTGCGTGCCGGGCTGGGCATGGTGGAGACGGCCGAGAACCTCATCCCGGACGCGCGCATCGGGTTCGTCGGCCTGGCCCGCGACGAGGAGACGCACCGGCCCACCCCGTACATGGAGTCGCTGCCCGAGGATCTGTCCGACACCCCGGTCATCGTGCTCGATCCCATGCTCGCAACCGGCGGCTCCATGGTCTACACCCTGGATCTGCTGGCCGCGCGCAACGCCCGGGACCTGACCGTCATCTGCGTGGTCGCGGCCCCGGAAGGCATTGCGGCGCTGGAGAAGTGGGGTCGCCCGCTGCGCCTGGTCACGGCCGCGGTCGACCGCGGCCTGAACTCGGACGCCTTCATCGTGCCCGGGCTCGGCGACGCGGGGGACCGGCAGTTCGGCCCCCGCTGAGCACCGCGCGAGCGGTCGTCCTATCGGCGGGGCGACCGCAGCTCTTTCCACCCGCGATTATTTGGGTGCGAAGAGCTCCAGATGCGAGCAGCCCCGGCAGCGGTGCGCGAGCACCGAGATCTTGGGCTTGCCTATCCGTTTCGCGCCGCCGAACACGCCTATCTCGAGCGGGCCGGGTATCCAGCGGGTGTAGCCGGGCGCGGAATCACCCGCGTCATCGAGGAAACCCGGCTCCAGGTTCTCACTCCCACAATGGGTGCAGTGCAGTTCGCCCACGGGACACCTCACAGCTTCTCGCAGAAACTCCTACTATCCGAGAGTATGTGGGCCGCAGTGGCCTTCGCGGAGGTTAATGCGTCAGGTGAACCGACCGGAACGACGGCTTCGAGGTAGCACTTGAGCTTCGGTTCGGTCCCTGAAGGCCGCACGACCAGGCGCAGCGCGGGCCCTTCGAAGACCAGCGCGTCGGTCCGCATCCGCCCCCTGAGCTGGGACATATCGGTGCAGATCACCTTCTCCCCGGCGATCTCGGCGGGCGGATCGGCGCGCAGCCGCTCGACCACCGCGGCCGCCTCGGCGGCATCGGCCAGGCGCAGCGAGACCTGCGCCCCGGCGTGCACCCCGAACTCGACGGCGAGATCGTCGAGAAGATCGTCCAGCGTGCGTTCTGCGGCCTTGGATCGCGCCACCAGTTCCGCCACCGCGACGGCGGCCGAAATGCCGTCCTTGTCGCGTACAGCGGCCGGATCGACGCAGTGCCCGATGGCTTCCTCGTACGCGTAGACGAGTCCGTCGCCCGCCCGCGCGAGCCACTTGAATCCGGTGAGGGTCTCGGCGTAGCGCGCGCCGCGCGCCGGCGCCAGCGCGCCCAGCAGTCGCGAGGACACGATCGTGGTCGCCACGAGCGAGTCCGGCGCGGCCGACCGCAACACGAAATCGCCGAGCAGCACCCCGGTTTCGTCACCGCGCAGCATGCGCCACCCGTGTGCCCCCGGCACGCCGACCGCGCACCGATCGGCGTCCGGGTCCAGTGCGATGGCCACGTCGGCCCCGACCCGCTCGGCCAGCTCCAGCAACAGATCCGAGGCACCCGGCTCCTCCGGGTTGGGGAACGACACCGTCGGAAAGTCCGGGTTCGGCTCGAACTGCTCGGCCACGACGTGCACGTCGTCGAACCCCGCCGCCCGCAACGCCGCGACGGCCAACTCTCCGCCGACACCGTGCATGGCCGTCAAAGCGATACGAATCCCGCTGCGCGGCACGCCGATTCCGGGGTCTGACGGCGTGGTGTCACCGGTGACCGCTCCGGCCCCGTGCTCCCGTGCGTCCGAGTCATGCGCGGCCGGTGCGTTTGTGCCCGGCGCAGCCGCGAGCGCGGTTGCCGGGTTGTGTGGCATGTCGATTCCGGGGTCCGGCGGCGCGGTGTCGCCGACGTCGCTGCCTGGTCCGGCCGGGTGCTCCGGTGCGTCCGAGTCATGTGCGGCGGGCCTGCTCGAGCCCGCCGAATCCGGGGGCGCGGTTGCCGGGCCGTGTGGCACGCCGGGTTCGGTGGCCGGCTTCCCGGGCAAGCGAACGTCGTTGGCGGCGAGCGGAGTACGCGGGTGCTCGCCCGGGGCAGAGTCGCGCGTGGCGAAGTGGCTCGGGCCGTGCGCGGCGGACCCGCCCAGGCGGTCCGGGAGACCGGCGACGCGGGCGAGGTAGCGGCGGACCATCTCCTCGCCCAGATCGGCGACCGTGGCGTCCGGGGGGAGCGAAAGCCGTTCCGGCGGTGGGGCGGTCGGGGCGGGATCGGCGCGGGGGATCGGGTCGCGGACCGCTTCGATCCGGGTTTCGATCTCGGCGTCGGCGGGCGGGATCAGCTGGGAGCCGCCGTCGAGGTAGACCTTGTAGCCGTTGTCGGTGGCGGGGTTGTGCGAGGCGGTGATCTGGATGCCGGCCACCGCGCCGAGCTCGCGGACCGCGAACGCCACCACGGGGGTGGGTAGCGGACGCGGCAGGGGCAGCACCGAGAATCCCGCCGCCGCGAAGACTTCCGCGGTGGCGGCGGCGAATTCGGCGGAGCCGTGCCGAGCGTCACGGCCGACGATCACCAGCCCGCCGCCCAGGCAGCGTTCGCGCAGCCAGTCGGCGATGCCGGCACTCGCGCGCGTGACGGTGTCCACGTTCATGCCGTCGGGGCCGTCCTGAAGCGGACCGCGCAGCCCGGCGGTCCCGAAGCGCAGCAACCCGGGCCGCCCTAGACGCGTTCGAGCACGCCGCGCAGCAGCTTGCCCAATCGCGGTGCGGCGGCTTGCCCTTCGGCCAGCACCTCGGCGTGCGAGAGGTGCGCGCCGGTGACCCCGGCGGCCAGGTTGGTGACCAGCGAGATGCCCAGCACCCGTACGCCCGCGGCCCGGCAGGCGATGGCCTCCAGCACGGTCGACATGCCGACCAGGTCGGCCCCGATGGTGCGCAGCATGCGGATCTCGGCGGGGGTCTCGTACTGCGGCCCGGTCAGGCCGGCGTACACGCCTTCGGTCAGGGTGGGGTCGACTTCCCTTGCCAGCGCGCGCAATTCGGGATCCCAGGCGTCGACCAGGTCCACGAAGTCGGCGCCGGTGAGCGGGGTGCGCCCGGTCAGGTTGAGGTGGTCGGCGATGAGCACCGGCTCGCCGACCGACAGCCCGTCCCGGATGCCGCCCGCGGCGTTGGTGAGCAGGATGGTCTTCGCGCCGGCCGCGATCGCGGTGCGGACGTTGTGCACGACCTGCGCGGGCTCGTGGCCCTCGTAGAGATGCTGGCGTCCCATGAGCAACAGCACCGGTGCGTCGTTGACCACGACCGAGTGGATGGTGCCCTGATGTCCCAGCGCCGTGGGTGATTCAAAACCCGGCAGTTCGGACATGGGGACGGTGGCGCTCGGATCGCCGATCTCCAGGGCGGCTTCCTGCCAGCCCGATCCGAGAATTACCGCGACCGGGTGCGTGGGTACTCCGGTTCGTTCCGCAATGGCCTGAGCGGCCCGCTCGGCAAGCATGAAAGCCACAGTAGCTCCCCCGCCTCCCCGAGACTTCAGCGCCGGGCCAGGTGCCGTAGATCGTCCCATTCGCGTGCCTCCGGTTAGCTGATACTCCCATTTTGGGCGTACCCGACGAGTTACCCCGACCTTTCGAGATCAATTGTCACCCCGGGAAACGATCACCGCACCGGTCCGGATAGTGATCCATCTACCTGGTCCCGACTTTGCTACCCATCGGTAGCAAATCGGAGCGCCAGCGCTACGCTGCGCATATGCCTTTTTTGAAGCGTGATGGGGACGTGTTCGTGTTGTACCTCGGTGCCGAGGGACAAAACATCGACAGCGAGAATCGCTTCCATCCGGACTGGATCACCGAGGTCCACGCCCTGCTCGACGAGGTCGAGGCGTCCGAGGGCCCCGCCGCGCTGGTGGTCACCGCCAACGGCAAGTTCTTCAGCAACGGTCTCGATACCGATTGGCTGTTCGGCAATTTCGATCGGAACTGCTGGTACCTGGACCGCGTGCACTCGCTGTACAGCCGCCTGCTGGCGTTCCCGACCCCGACCGTCGCCGCGGTGAACGGCCACGCCTTCGGCGCCGGCGCGATGCTCGCCACCTCCTGCGACTTCCGGATCATGCGCGCGGATCGCGGCTTCTGGTGCCTGCCCGAGGTGCACCTGGGCATGCCGTTCACGGTCGCCATGAACGCCCTCGTCACCGAGCGCCTGATCAACCAGGTCGCGGTCGAGGCCATGACCACCGGCCGTCGCTACGGCGCCGACGACGCCATCGCGGCCCGCATCGTGGACGCCAAGGCCGACGTGGAGGCCCTGCTGCCCACCGCCATCGCGCAGGCCGACGCCCTCAAGGGCAACCGCAAGCCGAACCTGCAGGTCATCAAGCTGGCCCTGCACCAGCGCGCCCTCGCCGGCCTGGCCGTGGAGACCACCCCGGAGAACCTGGGCTTCAGCCCGAGCTGAGTTACCGGTCGTCCGCGCCCGGCGTGCCGCGCCCGGGTGCGGACGACCTCTTGCGTTTGCCAGTTAACGGTAGGTAGCTGTGCGTCGAAGTTGCGGGGTTGCTGGACAGTGGTTGACTGTGTGTCATGCCACCTGCGCGCAGCGGTGATGACCGTCGGTCGTCGGCCTCGAGCGGTCGGCACGATGCGTTCGTGCCGGCGCTGACCGCTGTGCCCACCCCGGATGCCGCCCTCGCCGATCGCTTCGCGGTCGCCGACGCGGCCATCGCCGAGGCCCGCGCTGGTTTGCTGGCCCTGTCGCATTCCATTCACGCCGAACCCGAGCTCGCGTTCGAGGAGTTCCGCAGCGTCGCCAAGACCATCGAGCCCTTGCGCGAGCGCGGTTTCCGGATCGAGACCGGCGTAGCCGATCTCCCCACCGCTTTCACCGCCGAATTCGGCCACGGAGACCTGGTGGTCGGTATTTGCGCGGAGTACGACGCACTACCGGAAATCGGACATGCCTGCGGGCACAACATTATTGCGGCCGCGGCGGTCGGCGCGGCGCTCGGTCTGGCCGAGGTGGCCGACGCCTGCGGCATCACCGTGAAACTGCTCGGCACGCCCGCCGAGGAATCCGGGGGCGGCAAGGTTCTCATGCTGGACCGTGGCGTCTTCGACGACCTGGCCATGGCCATGATGATCCACCCCGGTCCGGAGGACATCGTGGGTGCGCGGTCGCTGGCCCTGGCGGACCTATCGGTCTCCTACAGCGGTCACGAAGCCCACGCGAGCGCCGCGCCGCACCACGGGCGAAACGCCGGGGACGCCGTCACCATCGCGCAAGTTGCGCTCGGTTTGCTACGCCAACATCTCCTCCCCGGACAGCAACTGCACGGTATAGTTGCCTCGGGTGGTATCGCCCCGAACATCGTGCCCGGCCATGCGGAACTGCTGTATTACCTACGGGCAGTCGACTCCGCGGCCCTGGACGATCTGATGCAACGCGCGTCGGCCTGTTTCGAGGCGGGAGCGCTGGCGACCGGATGCACACACGAAATCCGCAAGCTCGCGCCGACATATACCGAGCTCACGCCCGATAGCGCACTACTGTGTGCCTATCGCGAGCAGATTCGCGAACTCGGACGCGAGCCCCTGGCCCCGGAACTCGAGGCAGCACGACCGCTGGGCAGCACGGATATGGGCAATGTCACCAACGTCATCGCCGGTATTCACCCCGTCATCGGCATCGACGCCGGGGGTGCGGTGACGCATCAGCCCGCGTTCGCCGCCGCGGCCGTGAACGCCTCCGCCGATCTGGCCGTCATCGACGGGGCAACGGCTTTGGCCCGCACCGCGATACAGATCGCAGGCGACGAATTTCACAGGGACAGGTTGTCGGAACGCGTCAGTCAACGGCAGTTTCAGCGACAGGAGGACATTCGGTGAGCACAACCGGCCAGTCCACACGGGCCACGGGATCATTAGCGGCTGCCTGCGTGGCGCAGGGAGCCGCGAACATCGCGGCGGGCAGCTCGGTGGGGGTCGATATGGGTGTGGTGGACGTCGAAATGGGCGAGATGAGTGGTCGAGATGCGGTGGACGCGTGGCTGTCCGAGCACGCGGATGATCTGATTTCCTGGCGGCGGCACATCCACGCCAATCCGGAACTCTCGCGCGCCGAGTTCGGCACCACCGAGTTCATTGAATCCTGGCTGGTCAAGGCCGGTCTGGAACCGCGGAAACTACCCAGCGGCACGGGTCTCATCGTCGACATCGGGCCCGATACCCCGCGCATCGGGCTGCGCGCCGACATGGACGCCCTGCCGATGCAGGAGTACACCGGCCTGCCGTTCGCCTCCGGCGTGCCCGGCGTCTCGCACGCCTGCGGCCACGACGCGCACACCACGATCCTGCTCGGCACGGCGCTGGCGCTGGCCGAGGTGCCTAACCTGCCGGTCGGCGTCCGGCTGGTGTTCCAGCCCGCCGAGGAGGTCATGCCCGGCGGCGCCATCGACATGGTCGCCGCGGGCGCCATGGAGGACGTGTCGCGCATGTTCGCGCTGCATTGCGATCCCCGTCTCGAGGTCGGCCGGGTGGGCATCCGGGTCGGAGCCATCACCTCGGCCGCCGACACGGTGGAACTCGTGCTGGACTCGCCGGGCGGGCACACCTCGCGCCCGCACCTGACCAGCGATCTGGTCTACGCCATCGGCACCGTCATCACCGGTCTGCCCGGGCTGCTGAGCCGGCGCATCGATCCGCGCACGAGCACCGTCATGGTGTGGGGCGCGGTGTCGGCGGGCAAGGCGCCCAACGCGATTCCGCAGACCGGCATGCTCACCGGCACCGTCCGCACCGGTGATCACGCGACCTGGTCGCTGCTCGAACCGCTGGTGCGCGAGATCGTGGAGGGCCTGCTCGCCCCCACCGGGGTGCGCTACCAGCTCAACTACAAGCGTGGCGTGCCGCCGGTGGTCAACGACGAACTGGCCGTGCGCATGTTCGAGGACGCGATCCGCGAGGTCGGTCCCGACGCGCTCGCGGACACCCAGCAGTCCGGCGGCGGTGAGGACTTCTCCTGGTACCTCGAGGAGGTGCCGGGGGCCATGGCCCGCCTGGGCGTGTGGTCCGGGCAGGGCGAGCAGCTGGACCTGCACCAGCCCACGTTCGACATCGACGAGCGCGCGCTCGCGGTCGGCGTGCGGGTGATGACGAACATCGTCCTGAATTCGTACTGACGTACTCGTTCACCGGAACGGAACGCCGGGCCGCACCTGTCAGGTGCGGCCCCGGGTGGTTGATGTGGGAAATGGGGGGGGGGGGGTGTTGGTTTGTGGTCTACCCACGCCCCGCGTGTGATAG
>NZ_JBEXUS010000142.1:0-18989 GCF_040614455.1 Nocardia sp. NPDC005978 | reverse complement strand
GGCGCAGGGGCGAACCCGCGGCCGAACCGGGCCGCCGCGCCGCGCCGCCCGCGCCGTTCTGGGTGGGGGTGGCCAGCGCGAATTCCCGGGCCGAGATTCCGGACCTGTTCACCGAGGCGCGCATGCTGGCAGAACTCGGCCGCTGCCTGGACCGTCCGCAGATGCTGTGCCGCAGAGCAGATCTCATGTTCGAGTACACGATCGCGGCGGGCGGTTCGGCGCGGCCGGGCCTGGCCGCGGTCCTGGCCCCGCTGGACGCGCAGCCGCTGCTGGCCGAAACCCTGGAGGTGTTCGTGGACACCGGGTTCAACCAGCTGGCCACCGCGCGCCTGCTCAATATCCACCGCAACACCGTCACCTATCGATTGGCGCGGGTGCACGAGCTCACCGGTTTGGACCCGCACCGGCCCACCGACGCGATGACCCTGTCCGCGGCCCGGATCGCCCGCTGCCTGGAATCGGCGTCCTTCTCCCCGTAACCCGCCGCACACCGCACGGGCGGCCCGAATACGCATGCCGAGCGACGACTGTCCGGGTTCGGTTGGGCCCGATCCGCTCTCAGACCCGGACAGTCGGACGCCAAGGCTCAAAGATGATCTAGAAGTAGCCGATCACGGGAGCAGGCACCCGTGAGGTGGACATAAATCGCCATTTCGACCGCCATATGTCCGCTACGGTCTGCCGATGAATTCGTCCCAGACAACAGCGAATCATGCCCGCCACCGCACGGATTCACCGCCCGCAATCACCCCGCCTGGCCAAAATTCTCAGCAATCTTCTCCCCCGCACCCTCTCCCCCTGAGATCGACCGCATGACACACTGAGACACCGATCTTCGGAGGTATTCCATGCCCGAACCGCGCCAGGGTGGATTCCGGCGGTTGCGCCGCCGTGCCGATTCCGACACCGCCGGGCAGCCGCCGACTCGCGCATCGGTCCGCAACGCCAAGATCGTCTCACTGCCGGTGGCCTACGCGGCCCGGCGCGCGGGCGGGGTGGGCAGGCGCGCGCTCGGCCGCCCGGCGCACGAGGTGGAACTCGACATCCAGGCCCGCACCGCCCAGCACATGTTCGAGGTGCTCGGCGAGCTCAAGGGCTGCGCGGCCAAACTCGGTCAATTGCTCGCGCTGTACGAGCTGGCCCTGCCCGCCGAACTCGGCGCCCCCTATCGCGAGGCCCTGAGCCACCTGCAGGATTCGGCCCCGGCCATGCTGCCCGGGGCGGTGCGCGCGGCCATGGCCGAGAACCTGGGGCCCGAGTGGGAGAGCCACTTCACCCGCTTCGACGCGCGGGCCTGTGCCGCGGCCTCGGTGGGTCAGGTGCACCGGGCCGTCTGGCACGACGGGCGCGCGGTGGCGGTCAAGCTCATGTATCCCGGTGCCCGCGAATCGGTGCGCTCGGACCTGGAGCAGATTCGCCGATTGGCCCCGCTGGCAACGGTTTTCGCGCCCGCCGCCGATACCCGCGCGCTGGCCGCGGCACTGGCGGACTGCATCAACGAGGAACTGGACTACGTCACCGAGGCCGCCACCCAGCGCAGCTTCGCCACCGCGTACGCCGACGATCCGGATTTCGTGGTGCCCGAGGTGGTCCACCAGCAGGGCGATGTCCTGGTGAGCGAATGGCTCGACGGAATTCCGTTGCCGCGCATCATCGAATCCGGCGCACAGCAGGAGAAGGATCGGATCGGTCTGCTGATCACCCGGTTCGTGCTGTCCTCGGGTGTGCGCACCGGGCGGCTCTACACCGATCCGCATCCCGGTAACTTCCGAGTGCTGCGCGACGGCCGTCTGGGCGTGGTCGATTTCGGCGCGTGCCCGACCTTTCCCGCCGACTTCCCGGCCCTGGTGGGCGAGATAGCCGACGCGGCGTTCAACGGCACGGACGCCCAGCTGCTCGCGGTACTGCGCCGGCACGAATTCGTCCGCTCCGACCGCGATTTCGACATCGCCGCGCTGCGGATCGTGACCACCGAGGTCCGCGAGCTGTTCTATCACCGCGTGGTGCGCCTGACCACGCCGTGGCTGCGCCGCCAGGTGCTGCGGGCCACCGATCTGCGACTGTCCAACGTGTGCCGGGAGCTGACCTCGGCGCCGCAGTACACCCCGATCGGCCGGGCCATCGTGGCCACGGCCGGGGTGCTGTGCCAGCTGGACGTGGAGGGCCCGCTGCGCGCCGAACTCCTCACCTACATACCGGAATTGGCGGCCCCGCTGGAGCGCTTCCTGCTAGGCGAGGAGCTACCGCCGGTGACGCGTCACCTGGTGGCGGTCACAGATGCATCCAGTTCGGCCACGCCTTCGACCACGGTTCCTTCCGTTCCGTGCACTTCCAAATGGTGACGTCCTGGGTGTTGCCCGGGAATCCGATCCGGGTGTCCACCTTGCCGACCGGTTCGACCTTCGCGAACTGCGTGCGCAGCAGCACCTCGTAGCCGCCGACGGCCAGCACCGCGGTCGCGTCGTCCGGCGGAGCGCCGAAGTAGCCGAAACCGCGGCTCGGGCTGTAGATGGGCGGCAACTGGTCGCGGCCGAACTGGTCCAGGGCCGCGGCCTGCCAATAGGTGTCGGTGAGGATGACGGCGCGTTCCTTCTCCGCCGGGGGCAGCGCGTCGTAGACGCGGATCACCTCGTCGGTGAGTTCGTGCCAGCCGAAGGAGCCGTAGACGCCGATATTGATGGCGGCCTCGGCGTCGTCGGCGGGCGGGCGGATGTCGTCGGCCGGTCGCCAGGGCGTCGAGTAGAGCACGAAAGCGGTTGCGGCCGAAGCCAGCAGCGCGGTGGCGACGATCAGGACGCGCCGCCACGGCGCCGTCACGCGTTCGGCGGTGGTGACCAGCCCGACCGCACCCGCGGCGATCATCACCCCGTACATCCCCGCCGCGTAGTAGATCCGCCCGCCCGAGACCAGGAACGCCAGGTACAGCAGGATCAGGGTGAGACCGAGAAAGCGGTAGGGCCGCAGCAGATCCCAGGTGAGCAGCGCCCACAGCCCCCAGAGCAGCAGCAGCGTCCCGAGGAATCCGGCCAAGCTCACCGACATGGGCACGAAGAGCAACCGGCCGCCGAGGATGTCCTGTTCATCGGCGATGATCCGGCCCATCTCGAGCTGCGGCCAGTCGTGTTCGTGCTGCCAGAGCAGTTCGGGCACGGTCGCGAGCACGGCCAGCACACCGCCCAGCCACAGCAGCGGCCGGCGCACCAGATCGCGGGGACCGCAGATCAGGCTGCTGATGGCGACGGCGATCCAGAAGAACGGGATGAGCCATTTGACCTGCAGGTCCAGCGCGGTGACCAGGGCCGCGATCAGCAGCAGCCAATCCTGGCGGGTGCGAACCCAGCGCACCACCAGCCAGGTGATGATCACCCACAGCGCGGTGTCGATGGCGTTGGTGGTGAGCATGGCGCCCTGCAGCAGCAGAAACGGCGAGGTCGCGTAGCCCAGGGCCGCGAGCGCCTGCGCCCAGCGCCCGCCGCCGAATTCACGGGCGAGCATGGCGCACAGCACGATCGCCGCCACGGTCAGCAGCACGGCCGGCAGTCGCAGCACGAACCAGGAGCCCGGCGCGAGGGTGTCCATCAGCCGGGCGAGCAGCGGGAGCACCGGCCCCTGGTCGGCGTACCCGAAGGCCGGGCGGCGCCCCGAGGCCAGAAAGTACAGTTCGTCGCCGAAGTACCCGTACCGCGTGGAGGACAACAGCAACACCACAGCAGCCGGAACGGCAACGGCCGCGACCGCCCACCACGCCATGCCGGTCTGCTCTTCCACCGCCGCATGTCGTCCCGAGGATCCGGGTTGAGCCGGACGATCAACCACGTCGGTCATCGGCACACTCCTCGCAGGCAGGCACTGGACTTCAGCAAATCTACAGCTTTCATCAGATCCGGCCCGCCTGCGAAACAGCTGTAATTCGGACAAATCGCGCTCTCGAACGCGCTGTCGCTCGCCCGCGCGGCCCAGGCGCGCCACCACCGCACCAAAGCCCCTGTCGCAGCGGCCTATACTTGCGCCCGTATCGCACTGCCGTACAACATCTTTCAGGCAAGGAGTGTGGCCATGACCGCCCAGCCGCCCGAGACCAATCCGTTCGGTATCCCCACCACGACCGGCCCGCAGCCGATCCGCTCGTCCCAGGGCACCCTGAACAAGTTCATCCGCGTGCTGCTGCGCGTGCCCGTGCTGTCGGGCGTGGTCGGCAAACGGCTACTGATCCTGCACGTGGTGGGCCGCAAGACCGGGAAGGTCTACGACGTGCCCCTCGCCTACACCCGGCACGAGGGCGAACTGCTCATCGGCACCGCCAACCATCCCTGGGTGCGCAACATCCGCAAGGACGTGCCGCTCGAGATCAGCGCGGGCGGTCCCCGGCGCACGATGGACGCCGAGGTGCACACCGACAGCGAATCGGTCATGCGCCTGTACGAGATCGTCGCCCGCGACAACGCCCGCAACGCGGCCTTCAACGGCATCGGCTTCGACCCGGACGGCTCCCCGCACCGGGCCGACATCTATCAGACCTGGCAGCAGGGCGGGGTCGTCATCCGCCTCACCCCGCACCGCTAGCCGGTCCTCACTCGGCGACGCGCGCCTGCACGTAGTTCTCGGCGGACAGCGCGACCAGAACCTGCCGCACGCCCGGCGGGGCCCAGGACGCCGAGGAGTCCTGTCCCACCACCGGGTCGGTGAGTCGCACCACGTGCCCGCGGGTCTGGAACTCGAAACTGCCCGCCGCCCGGATGTTCTTGAGCCAGTCCACGTTCCGCCCGTAGGTCAGGGCGATGCGGTACCCGCCGTCGCGCTGGAACACCATGACCGGCACGGAATACGCGCGCCCGGAATTGCGGCCGACGTGCCGCACGATTCCGAACCCCGGCGCGACCCGCGCCAGCACGCCCAGCACCGGATTGCTGACGCGTCGATTGAGTCTGGCCAGCGCCTGCGGCAACGGCATGATCTCGTCCTCTCCGACGAAAACGTTTGCGTCCCAGAGGCTACGCCGCATTCCGGTCCCGGGTGTGATTGTGGGCCCGGGTTGGGATCGTGGCCTCGGGTGTCGTTGTGGCCTCGGGTGTGGTTGTGGCCTCGGCCACCCCCGCGACATTCGAATCCGGTAGCGGCGGACCCGGACCGCGACCGCCGTCGTCCCGCTGACTAGTGTTCGGGTCCGACCGTCGGCCCCGGCGCGGAGAGGAGCCCCATGCCCGAGATGATCGCGATCTACGACGCCGCAGGCAACGAGATCGGCTCGCAGGATCGCGCGGTCGTCTATGCGACGGGCCTGTGGCACGCCGCCGCCGGGGTGCTCGTGCGCTCCCTGGACGGTTCCAGGATCTACGTCCACCGCCGCACCGACACCAAGGCCGTCTTCGCGGGCATGCACGACTGCCTGGCCGGCGGGGTCCTCGACCCCGGCGAGGACCCCGCCGACGCGGCGGCCCGCGAACTCTCCGAGGAACTGGGCATCACCGCGGAGGTTCCCCTGAAGCCGCTCGCCACGGTCTCCTGGGATGGCGAGTGGGCGGGAAAACCCATGCGCTGCCACCTCTTCGCCTACGAGTACCGCTCCGACGGCCCCCTGCGCCACCAGGCCACCGAGATAGCCGACGGCTGGTGGTGGACCGACGCCGAGCTCCGCGCCCACCTGACCGACCCCGCCTGGCCCTTCGTCCCCGACACCCGGGTCCTGGTCCCGCACCTGCTGCGCTGAACCGGGTCTCCACGTCCCGCTCCGGATCGCGTGCCTCAGTGCCGAGTTCCGCACCCCGCGCCTGTTCCCGCACCCCGCGCGAAAAGGTCCGAATCCCCGTCAAACGCGCTACTCCGACTTCGAATCCACCTCCGGCCGTAGGTGTTCCAACACGGGCAGCAGGAAGTCCCGCGCGTACTCCTCCGGGCCGTCTGGCCGATCCAGCCCGAGTACCTCGGACGGAATCAGGATCAGGGTGTGGAAGGCCCGGGCCACGTGCTCGGCGAATCGGTTCGCGGCGTCCGGCGTCGACCAGCCGTCCAGCGGCAGGAACGTCGCGACGAACATCCGCCCCCAGTTGAGCGCCTGACTGTCGGCGGTGATGACGTAGGGCAGGAACAGTTCCGGATTCATGGTCAGCACGGGACGAATCGCCGGATGCTCGCTCAGGCTGCGATAGGCCGCGGCGAACGAATGCACCAGCCGGTCCGCGTCGTCGTCGTAGCCCTGCGCCACGGCCTGCACGCCCGCGAAGAACGTGGCCAACTCCTCCTCGACCAGGGCGCTGATCAGCGCGTCGCGCCCCGCGAAATGCTTGTACAGCCCCGCTCGGCTGACCCCGGCCCGCCGGGCCACCTCGTCCATGGACAGCTTGCGCATCCCGGTGCCGGCGGCCAGTTCGCGTGTGGCGTCCAGGATGCGCTCGCGGGTGCCGCTCGCCGCTTTGCCGCTCATCACCTTCGGGCTCATGGCCACATCCTACGAAGTAGACACATAGACACTATATGTCTACTATTCCACTGACAGCCGGCGCAGATGCCGAGCACCGGCGATTACGCGCCGCGTGATCCGCCGCCGGTTCGTCCAGGAGGAGGACACGATGACCGCGTCGACCGATTCGACCGATCCCCGCGCGATCAACACCGAGGCCCGCGACGCCGTCGCCGAGCGCCTGATCGGAGGTTCCCTGCGGCGCTCCTACAACTCGCTCGTCGACGTCGACTGGGACGCGCCCCAGGACCCGAACCTGTTCTACATGCCGCCCGAGACGATCTCGCTGTACGGAACGCCGCTGTGGCAGAACATGTCCCACTCCGATCGCGTCGAGCTCTCCCGGCAGGAGCTGGCGAACATGCTCAGCCGGGCGGTGTGGTTCGAGAACACGCTGAACCAGGGCCTGCTGCGGGCGATGCTCCATCAGGACCCGACCTCGCGAAACGTGCAGTACGCGTTGACCGAAATCGGCGACGAGACCCGCCACATGATCATGTTCAGCCGCGTGATCACCGCCGTCGGCGCCCTGCCGTACCGGCTCTCGCCGCTGGAAGCGATGGCGGTGCAGAGCTTTCCGTTCTTCTACCGGGGTCTGTTCCTGTGGGTGGCCGCCCTGTGCGGCGAGGAGGTCATCGACGACGCGCAGCGCGCGTTCGCGCGGCACCCGGACCTGCAGCCGATCGTCGCGCAGATCATGCGCATTCACGTCACCGAGGAAGCCCGCCACATTCGCTACGCCCGCGAGGGCGTGCGGCGGCGTGTGCGGCACGCGCCGTGGTGGGAACGGCAATTCGCGGCCTCGGCCAACGGCGCGGCGGGTTTCGTGCTGCGCCGGCTGATGTACGACCGGCGTGTGTACGAGCGGTGCGGACTCGACGCCGCCGAGGCGATGCGCCAGGCCCGCGCCAACGAACCGGTCAACGCGCGCCGCCGCGAGGCGTTCGAGGGCCTGTCCCGGTTCCTGTGCGAGAACGGCCTGATGAATCCGGTCTCGCGACTGCTGTGGCGTCGATTCGGATTCCTGTGATGAGCGGATCCCCGAGGTACGACGTCGTGATCGTCGGGGCCGGGTTCGCCGGCCTGTGCGCGGCGATCATGCTGCGCCGCAAGAACATGCACAACTTCGTGATCCTCGAGAAGGCCGGCGAGGTGGGCGGCACCTGGAGAGAGAACACCTATCCCGACGCGGCGTGCGACGTGCCGTCGCTGATGTACTCGTTCTCCTTCGCACCCAATCCGAGGTGGACGCGCGGCTACGCGACCCAGCCCGAGATCCTCGAGTACCTGCGCTCGGTGGCAGACCGCTTCGACCTGCGCCGCGACATCCGCTTCGGCGCCGAGGTCGTCGCGGAGACCTTCGACGAGAACTCCGACACCTGGACCGTCACCACCGCCGACGGCGTCGAACGCACCGCCCGCGCGGTCATCGACGGCACCGGGCCGCTGCACATCCCGAACGTCCCCGCCATTCCCGGCGCGGATGCGTTCGCGGGCAGCATCTTTCATTCCGCCCGATGGGATCACACGGCCGATCCGACCGGCCGCCGGGTCGCGGTGATCGGGACCGGCGCCTCCGCGGTGCAGTTCACCCCGCATCTGGCCGCGCGCGCCGAACACCTGACCGTGTTCCAGCGCACGCCGAGCTGGCTACTGCCCAAACTCGATCGCCCGATCACCGCCGCCGAGCGCACCGCGTACCGGGCGATCCCGGGGCTGCGCGGGATGGCGCGGGCCGGCGTCTATTTCGGCCACGAGGCGCTGGTCGGCGCGTTCCTGCGCCCGCGATACATGCCGATGGTGCGCGCGGTGGCGCGGGCGCATCTGCGCCGACAGATCGGCGATCCCGTTCTCCGCGAGCGACTGACACCGGACTACGAGATCGGCTGCAAGCGCATGGTGATCGACAATCGCTACTATCCCGCGCTGACACGCGAGAACGTCACCGTTGTCACCGCCCCGATCACGGGAATCACCGAGACCGGGGTCCGGACCGGTGACGGGGTCGACCATCCGGCCGACATCATCGTCTACGGCACCGGATTCCAGGTCGCGGACAAGTTCCACGGCCGGAACCTGACCGGCGCGGGCGGGCGCACCGTCCGGCAGCTGTGGCGCGACGGCCCGCAGGCGTACCTCGGGCTGGCCGCACACGGCCTACCCAACTACTTCCTGCTCGTCGGCCCCAACAGCGGCGTCGGCAACCAGTCGATCGTCTTCATGATCGAGGCCCAGGCCCGCTACATCGCGCAACTGCTAACGACGATGCGCGATCGCGAGGCCACCCGTGTCGAGGTGAAAGCGCATGTGCAGCAGCAGTTCAACCGGATGCTGCAACACCGGTCCCGGGGCACGGTGTGGACCACCGGCGGCTGCCGCAGCTGGTACCTGGACGACGAGGGCGTGAACCGGGCGATCTGGCCCGGCTCGACCCTCGAGTACTGGCGGCGCACCCGGATGCCGCGATCCGGCGACTTCGAGTTCACCCGCGCCGAGGATCGCGAGGACGAGGACGAGTACCACGGCCCGGCCTTCGTCAGCGGCCCCGACGGCGTCGAGTATCCGGTGCGCGCGCACCTGCTCGCCCTGTATCAGCCGATCGGCAACACCGTGCACTGGTCCGGGCGGCTCGACGCGTGCGCGAACCTGGCCCGGCTGCATCCGGTCGCGAATCGACCGGTGCGCCTGCGGGTTCCGGGCCGTGACCCGGTGCCGGCGACGCTGACCGACGGGGACCCCTGGGGTGGCTCACACATCACCGGGCACGGCGCGTTTCCCTACGCGCACCCGCTCGACGTCTGAACGACGCGTTCTCCCCTGTACCGCAAGGACTCTCATGGCCTACGTCATCACCCAGAACTGCTGCAACGACGCCTCCTGCGTGGCGGCGTGCCCGGTGGGCTGCATTCACCCGACACCGGAGGAGCCCGGCTTCGCCACGGCCGAACTGCTGCATATCGATCCGGCGACCTGTATCGACTGCGGGGCGTGCGCGGACGCGTGTCCCGTGGACGCGATCCGGCCCGAGACCGCCCTTACCGCCGCAACCCGGCCGTTCGCCTCGGTCAATGCCGGCTACTACCGCGACAACTCCGCGCCGCCGAGTTTCATCCGTATGCGACCCCCAACGGGTCTGGTCACCACGGCGACACCGTTGAACGTCGCCGTGGTCGGTTCGGGGGCGGCCGGGTTCTACAGCGCCGCGGCGCTGCTGCGACATCCCGGAATCCGGGTCGAGATGTACGAAAAGCTGTCCGTCCCCTACGGTCTCGTTCGGCACGGGGTCGCACCGGATCACCCCGCGACGAAGCGCGTGGTCGATCGGTTCGACTTCGGCCCCGGCAAGCGCGCCCGCTTCCGGCTGCGCCTCGGTGTCGAGATCGGCGCGGAGACCGGTCACGCCGACCTGCTTGCCCGCCACGACGCGGTCATCTACGCAACCGGTGCCGCCGACCACAACCGGCTGACGATCCCGGGGGCGACCCTGCCCGGTGTCTGCTACGCCGATGCCTTCGCCGGCTGGTACAACGATCACCCCGCCCATCGCTCGCTCGCCCCGAATCTGTCCGCGCGCCGGGCCGTGGTGGTGGGCAACGGCAATGTGGCGCTGGATATCTCGCGCGTACTGGCCACCGAGCCGCACCGCCTGGCCGCCACCACGATCGCGGGACACGCCCTGAACACGCTGCGGCGCAGCGCCGTCGAGGAGGTCGTGGTCCTCGGCCGCCGGGGTCCCGAGCACACCCGTTTCACCGTCCCCGAACTGGTGGGCCTGCTGGAACGCCCCGATATCGACGTGATCGTCGATCCCGCCGACCTACCCGCGCGGCACATCCCCGACCGGGTGGCCCGCACCCGCGTGGAACTGCTGGCCGAGGCGGCGACCCGGCCGCCGGTCCCCGGCAACCGGCGGATCGTCCTGCGTTTCCACACCGCGCCCACCGCCGTGCTCGGATCCGGCGCGGTGTCCGGAGTCCGCACCGAACGCACCACCCACGACGGCCCGCCGAACCCCGACGCGATGATCGACACGTCTATCGTGGTCGCGGCGATCGGATTCCGCGGACGTCCCATCGCCGGCGTCGCCTTCGACCCGCACACCCACACCATCCCGCACTCCGGCGGCCGTGTCGTGGACTCCACGGGCATGCCCGTCACCGGCGTCTATGCCGCGGGCTGGATCAAACGCGGCCCGACCGGCGTGATCGGCACCAATCGCACGTGTGCGGAGGAAACCGTCGCGAGCCTGCTCGCCGACCATCGCGCGGGCATGCGCCCCGAACCCGCTCGGCGCTGACCGCCGCCCGGGCGACCGGGGGTCCGGACATGACGACGACAGTCGGCCGGGCCCGTCCGGCCCGCGAAAGTGGTAGTTCGACGACCGCCTTCGTGCCGCAGAACCGCACGGTGACGCACCTGGAATGCCGGAGACCGAGGTCCTGCATCGGTGCCGGGCCGCCGGACCACGGTGCGTCCCGGCGAATCACAGCGTGCAGCGAGCCTCCGCGGGTGGGGTTTTCAGGTCGACCAGGTAGTCCGCGACGATCGCGTTGACGCAGGGGCTGACCGGGGACAGGGCGACGGTGTGCTGCTCGCCGTCGACGGTGAGCAGTGTGCCGCCGAGGGTTTCGGCCAGGGACCGGCTGCCGGGGTACGGGGTGGCGGGATCGCCGGTTATGCCGATGGTGAGGGTTTGCGGGAGGCCCCTGATGCCCTCGGCGTACGGGTAGCCGAGAGTGGGTGGTGCGGGCCAGAACTCGCAGGCGTCGCGAGCGCCCTCGACCCCCGTGCCCGGGTCCATGTACGGGGCCGCCGCGTACAGGCGGCGACGCAGCTCGGTTTCCTCGTCCGGGGTGCGGCGTTCCTCGTCCATGCAGTTGATCGCGTACGCGGCTTCGGCGAAGTTGGGCCAGCGGCCGTCGGGTCCGCGGCCGCCGAAGGCGTTGCCGAGTGCGACGAGCGTGTCGCCCTTGCCCGCGCGCAACTCGGTGAGGCCCTTGGTGATCACCGGCCAGGCCGCGGAGTCGTAGAGCCCGGCGGTGACCGCGCCCCACACGTCGGTGAAACTCAGCCGGTGGCCCTGGACCTCGATCGGTGTGTCCGCGAGCGAACGGGTGAGCTGCTGGAAGCTCGCGGTGGCCCGCGCGGGATCGGTGCCCAGGGGACAGTCCGGCCGGGTGGCGCAGTCGGCGGCCATCTTGTCGAAAGCGCGCTGGAATCCCGCGAATTGGGTGATGCGGCGGTCGACGGTTCCGGCGTGCGGGTCGATGGCGCTGTCCAGGACCATGGCGCGGACGCGCTCGGGGAAGGTCTCGGCGTAGACCGGCCCGAGCCGGGTGCCGTAGCTCTGACCCAGGTAGCTGAGCTTCTCGTCCCCCAGCGCCGCGCGCAGGATGTCCATGTCGCGCACCGCATCCCGCGTGCCGACGTGCTCGAGCACGTCCGTGCCGCCGGAGCGTTCGGCGCAGCGTTCGACCAGCGCCCGGGTGTCGTCGGCGGTCCAGCGACCGACGCTCGAGGCCATCGGGAACACCGCCTCGCCCGCATCGGTTTCGGCGTCGCTGAAGCAGTCGATGGCGGGCGTGGACGCGCCCACCCCGCGTGGGTCGAAGCCGATCAGATCGAACCGCTCGGTCACCGGGCTCGCCGCCCAGGTCTTGGCGCCCACGGCGGCCATGGCCATACCCGGCCCGCCCGGCCCACCGGGATTCAGCAGCAGCGAGCCGATCCGCTCCCCGCGGGCAGGCGCTTTCAGGACGGCGATCTTCATGGTGCGCCCACCCGGATCCCCGTAGTCGAGCGGGACTTCCAGACGCGCACAACGGAATTCCGGCCTAGCTGCGATGGCGGTCTCGTCGCCCGCGGTGGTGGCGTACCCGTCGCAGGCCCCGAAGGCCAGCTGCTGGTCGTAGAACCGCTGCAATCGCTCCGCGTCATCGGGCTGTGACGACTGCGAGCAGCCGGTCAGGGTGAGCGCGAGCAGGAACGCTGTCGCCGCGGCGGTGGCGGACTTCATGCCGGTGGAACTCCCCTCGTGTGGTGAACGCACTGATCACGCGCGGCGGTACCCCGCGCGCCGACGGGTACGACACTCCCAGGCGGGCGGGCCCGGTCGGGCCGATGCGCCACCGTCGGCGTGTCGAGCCGTCCGCGTTCCGGCCCGGCCGCACGAGCACGGCGATACCCGTTCGGCGGCAGCCGAATCCCGCGGGCCCGAGGTGATCGTCGGTTGCGCAGCCGCGCAAGGCGATACGACGGCACCCCTCGGCTGCTCTGGAAGCGGTGTGGTCAGCTCTGCCGGGTCAGCAGCGCGATCGCGAAGCCCGCGAAGGTGTCCGCGACCTTGTCCGCGTCGAACGGCGCCTGCGGCGTCCACCATTCGGCCGCGCGAATCCCCATCGCGCCGATGGCCGCGACACTGAGCCACGGATCGGACACGGTGAACGAGCCGAGGCGCACGCCGCGCTCGATGACGTTGAGGAACATCCGCTCGGTCTCACCGCGGATCGCGTAGAGCTGTTGCTGCTGTTCGACTGTGAGCGAACGGAATTCGCGATGGGTGACACCGGCGAGTTCGCGGTAGCGCAGGTGCAGCAGCACGTGCGCGCGGGCCAGCGCCCGCACCTGCTCGACGGGGTCCGGCCCGGTGCCGAGCAGAACGTCCTCGAGCAGATCGCGCTGATACCGGTGCCCCATTTCCACGAGCTCGTAGAGCAGTTGTTGTTTGGAGCTGACGTGGGTGTAGATGGCCCCGGGCTGCAATCCCAGCGCGGTGGCCAGATCCCGCACGGAGACCGCGTGATAGCCCTGTTCGCCGAACTGCAGCAGGGCGGTTTCGAACAGCCGCCGCCGGGTGCCGGACAGGTCCGCGCCGGCCGGTAGCAGGTCCGGCGCGCCGATCGATTTGGCAGTCATGTCCATCCTGGGTGAACGAGTGTTCAGGCCGAACGATAACGGCTCCCGGTCGCGGTTTCAATGGCCCTCGGCCACAGATATTTTTTCCTTGACATGTGATCGCCATCTCACCCATGCTGACCCTAATCCACCTGAACGATCGTTCAGATCCACCAGATCCCGACCACCCTGCCCGTACGGCGGCGTGGACCAGGTGCACCCCGATCACGGCTTCGCCCGCGAGGCCGCCACCGGATAGCACCGAATTCCGAGAGAAGTCGTTCCATGAGCAGTGCGATCACCACCCTCCTGACCGGTTACGCGTTCCTGGAGGGCCCCCGGTGGCACGAGGGCCGATTGTGGCTGTCGGACATGTACACCCACCAGGTCCTGTCCGTCACCGCCGACGGCGGCGATCCGCGCGTCGAGGCACGGGTCCCGGGCCGGCCGTCCGGCCTGGGATGGCTCCCCGACGGCCGCCTCCTGATCGTCTCCATGCGTGATCGCCTGCTGCTGCGCCGCGAACCCGAAGGGACCCTGGTCACCCACGCGGATCTGTCCGGGCACGCGATCGGTCACCTCAACGACATGGCCGTCGACCGGCACGGACGCGCCTACATCGGCAGCTTCGGATTCGACCTGGGCGCGGCGGAACCCCCGCGCCCCGCGAGTCTGCTGCGGGCAGATCCGGACGGAACGGTCACCGAAGTCGCCGACGACCTGTGGTTTCCCAACGGCTGCGTCATCACCGGCGACGACGTGCTGCTGGTCAACGAAACCCTCGGCAACCGGATCACCGCGTTCGACATCGGACCCGGCGGCGTATTGGGGAACCGGCGCGTCTGGGCGCGGTTCGGCGATCTCCCCGGCGAGGCCGATCTCGGCACGGTGCTCGCGCAGGTCGTCGTGGGCGGTGACGGTTCGGCCCTCGACGCGGACGGCGGCCTGTGGGTGGCCGACGCCCTGCACGCGCGCCTGCTCCGCGTACTGGCGGGCGGGACCATCACCGACGAGATCGTGCTCCCCACCGGCGTCTTCGCCTGCGCGCTCGGCGGGGCCGACGGCCGCACCCTGTTCGCCTGCACGGCACCGGATTTCGACGAGCATGCCCGCTCGAACGCCCGCGAAGCGGCCGTGGTCGCGCTGCGCGTCCCGATATCGGCCGCCGAAACGCCGGCCCTTTCCTGACGGTCGATCCGGGCCCGCGCTCCATACCGATCCCCCACCATGTACACAGTCCCGCACCGCACCCCGAGGAGTCCCCGCGATGGAAGCAATCGTCCACGTCACCGGCGGCAAGATCCGCGGCCGGACCGAGAACGGCATCAGCCGCTTCCTCGGCATTCCGTACGCGGCCGCGCCGGTCGGCCCCGCGCGGTTCCAAGCGCCCGCCCCGGTGGCGGAGTGGCCGGGCATCCGCGACGCGCTCGAGTTCGGCGCGACGTGTGCGCAATCGCCGTATCCACCGCCGATCGACGCCCTCATCGGCAGCGACGGCATCCCCGGCGACGACTACCTGAACCTCAATGTCTGGACCCCCGAGGTGGGCGGCAGCGGCCTGCCGGTGATGGTGTGGATACACGGCGGCGCGTTCACCCGCGGTTCGAACGCCCGAACCATGTACGACGGAACGACATTCGCGCGCGACGGCGTGGTGCTGGTGTCGATCAACTACCGCCTCGGCATCTCCGGTTTCGCGGTCGTCGAGGGCGCACCGCACAATCGCGGACTGCGCGATCAGGTCTTCGCACTGGAGTGGGTGCGGCGCAACATCGCGGCGTTCGGCGGCGATCCGGGCAATGTCACCATTTTCGGTGAGTCGGCGGGCGGTATGAGCGTCCTCGACCTGATCGCGTCCCCGCCCGCGCAGGGGCTGTTCCAGCGCGCGATCGCCCAGAGCGCCAACGGTTCCACGGTGGCGGCCGCGCAGGACGCGGCCGAGGTCACCCGCCATCTGGCCGGCTTGCTCGGGGTCGAACCCACCGCCGCGGCGTTCGGCGACCTCGATCCGGCCCGGCTCCGCGCCGCGCAGGACGAGCTCGCCCGCGACGTGATGCTGGACCCGGATCCGGCACGCTGGGGTGCGACGGTCATCGCCAACGGCTTCGGGGTGATGAGCCTGTTCCCGGTGATCGACGGGGAGTTCGTGCTCGCCCGCCCCACCGATGTCCTTGCCGCCGAACCGGATCGGACCGTACCGCTACTCATCGGCTGGACGGCCGAGGAATACCGCTTCTTCACCTTCCCCACCGGTGCGGCCGCCGGAATCACCGAACAGGTCCTGCCGTTCGCGGTGGCCCGCTACGGCCTGGACCCCGCCGTCGTGGCGACCTATGCCGCGAACCGCCCCGGCGCGAGCCCCGCCGACGTCTTCTGCGCGATCATCACCGATCTCGCCTTCCGCGACGACGCGCTGCGCATAGCGGATTCCACGTCCCGGGCGGCGAACCCCACGTACGTCTACGAATTCGCCTGGCGCTCACCGGTGGCCGACCTCGGCGCCTGCCACGTCCTGGAGATCCCCTTCGTCTTCGGCCGCCCCGACGCGCTGCCCACCCTGACCGGCCCCAACCCGCCCCGGGCGATCGCCGACGACATGCACGGCGCCTGGGTATCCTTCGCCACGAACGGCAGTCCCGGCTGGACGCCCTACGACACCGATTCCCGAATCATCCGGGTCTTCGACGCCCCCGAGTCCGCCGACGTCCCGCTCCCCCGCGCCGACGATCTCCACGCCCTGCGACAGGCGCGCCCGAAACCGTGACCCCACCCGGCGCTCGCCTGCCCGGCGGCGAGCGCCGTTCCGCGCGATGATGGTCCCCATGGCCCCGACCTTCGATGACGTCTACCGCGAGCGCTACCTGCTCCTGACCACCTACACCAAGGACGGCACCCCCAAACCCACCGCGGTCTGGGGCGTCCCCGAAGACGGCAAGCTCCTGATCATCACCGACGACGGCTCGTGGAAAACCAAGCGCATCAAGAACACTCCCCGCGTCACGATCCAGAAATGCGGTGTCCTGGGCAAAGTGAAAGGCGAGCCCGTCGAGGCCGTGGCCCGGATGCTCCCCGCGACCGAAACCCGCAGGGTCTTCGACAAGATCGTCCGGCGCTACTGGAATCACGCCTTCTACTTCGTGCCCCAGGCGATCCTTCGCGGCGGCATCGACAAGGTCCACGCGGCGATCGAGGTCCAAGCGCTCCCCGTCCCGGCCGAGAAGTAGGCTCCGGCTCGCTGACTTCTGCCAGGGCTAGGACGTGGGATCCCCCGCCCACCGAGGGGCCCGGATCCCCGTTCCGCCGGGAAGTAGGGCTCCGCTTCCGCCCCTCACTGCCCGGTCCAGGGCAGCGCCAACCCGTCCCCCGACCGCCGAGGGACGTAGTGCACATGAATGTGCGCAACGGTCTGCGTCGCGTCCACCCCCGACGAGGTGATGAGATTGAAGTCGGCCTTCCGCTCTCCGCCGTAGCTCTCCGCGGCCGCCATGGATCGCCCCACGGCGTCCGCGTCAGGGTGCTCGGCATGCGCTCTCGGCACGAACAACATATGCCCCGCCACAACGGGATTCACCGGCGCGAACCGCACTACTCCGAAGGCGTATTCGCGGTCGAATTCGCCCCTCACGATTCGCCCGCAGAAGACGCACTCCGGCGAACGACCGTCACCCCGGTACGACTCCAGCCCACCCACCATTCCAACAGTCAACCCGACGGGATTCGAACCCGCATCCTCCGCCGTGACAGGGCGGTGCTCTGGCCATTTGAGCTACGGATCGCCAGGCGCTCGCCACCGGCGAGCACCCCGCTGGCCCGGCAGGATTCGAACCTACGCACCCCCGCTTAACAGGCGGGTGCTCTGCCACTGAGCTACGGGCCAATCTTCACCGCCGCCTCCCGGCGTTGCGGTACAACAAGATTCGCAGCCCTCGCCGGCGACCACAACTGATTTTCTCGGCCCCTACAGCCCAGATCGAAGCAATGTTCGGGTCTGGGTCACCCGCGCGGCACGCTGATCCGGTTCGACCCCATCAGGAGAATGGCAGAATTCGGACGGTTTGAACTGCAATCGGGTCTGAATATTGTTGTATCACAATGGGATTGGGCTATTGCAGGTGGCTATCGAGGAGTAGAATAGGGGTATGAATTCGGGAGGGGAATCCAGCATCGCGCACCGTGTAGACGAACACGGTGTCGTGGTCGAAGGACTTCTCGAATCACCCCTGTATTCGTCGTCCGATGACGAGGTCATCGTGATGATGC
The DNA here is from genome assembly GCF_040614455.1 of Nocardia sp. NPDC005978. NCBI lineage: Bacteria > Bacillati > Actinomycetota > Actinomycetes > Mycobacteriales > Nocardiaceae > Nocardia > Nocardia sp. NPDC005978. Next base: position 1,378 of record NZ_JBEXUS010000142.1, on the reverse strand, counting down.
AGAAGCTGGAGGCGGATTACCGCAAGCTCGAAGCGGTGAAGCAGCGCTTCGCTCTCGAATGCGCGGCACGGGGACTGCCCGCGCGGGCCGGTATCAAGAGCCCGATCGTGTTCCTGCAACAGACCTTGCGGATCTCGCATTTCGATGCTGCCGCTCGGGTGCGGAACGCGGACAGGCTCTCGACCGTGTCCGAGGGCAGTTTCCAGCGGCCGCCGGTGTTCCCGCACATCGCCGCAGCCCAACGTGCCGGGGAGATCTCCGCCGAGCACGTGCAAGCGATCGTGAAGGTCCTGGACCGGATCCCCGCCAGCGTGGAACCGAAGCTCAAGGAACTCGCAGAGAAGACGTTGACCGATTTCGCGTGCGTCGGTGACCCGAAAGGGGTGACCCAGGCCGGTATCCGAGTCCTGGCCTACGCCGACCCGGACGGGGTGTTGACCGCGGACAAGGACCGGCAGCGGATGCGCGGGATCTGCATCGGGCGTCAACGTGCGGATGGGATGTTCCCGATCTCGGGGTTGCTGACCCCGGAGTTGGGTGCGGTGTTCCTGCCCATGTTCGCCAAGTTCGCGCGCCCCGGCATGTGCAACCCCGATGACCCGGACAGCCCGCACACCACCGCGCAACTCGGGATCGACACCGAAATCGACGCCGACGACAGCGACTTGGATGCTGCCACCGTCGCCGCGCGTGCGGTGCTGCGAGCTGCCGCCAAGCGTGATCACCGCAGCGAAGCGCAACGCAATCACGATGCGCTGCTGCGGTTCCTGCACCCCGATATGGGGCCCACCAAACTCGGCTACCACCGTGGGCTGCCGGTCTCGACCGTGGTCACCATGCGCCTGACGGACCTGGAGCAGCGCACGGGGCTCGCTACCACGAACACCGGGGGCACGCTCTCGATCACCGAAGCGGTCAAGCTGGCCGCGCGGTCCACCCCGTACCTGGTGATCGTGGATGCCAACGGCCGCCCCCTGCACCTCTCACGCGGGCAACGCCTGGCAACGGTAGAGCAGCGCCTGGCGCTCACCGCCGTCGAGCGGGGCTGCACCCGCCCGGGATGCGACGCCCCCGCCACCCGCTCGGCCGTGCATCACATCAAGGAGTGGGCTGATGGCGGCGAAACGGACATAGAGAATCTGACGTTTGCGTGCGATGCCTGCCACGCCCAGGTCAACACTGGTCCGAACGGTTGGAAAACGATAGTGATGCCCGAGGATTCGGAGCATCCGGGCAAGACCGGGTGGATTCCGCCACCGCATATCGACCCCGCTCGTAGACCCCGGGTGAATTTCCGTCATCATCCGCGTGTGCCGAGCCCTTCGGGTGTGCCGGGTATCCAGGCACGGCGACTCTGCTAGAGCGCTGCCCCGCAGCC
>NZ_JBEXUS010000141.1:0-19003 GCF_040614455.1 Nocardia sp. NPDC005978 | reverse complement strand
CCTGGGGACGGGAACGGCGGTGGCGGCGTCGATTCGGCGGGATCCGGGACTGCCGGGTCGCGCAGCGCGCGGGCGCCGCACGGTTCGGCCTCAATCACATGGGTGTTCGGCCGTGACATGCCGGGTGCGGCGGCCCCGTGGCGGGGTGCACGGGCGAGGGCCCGCGGGGGCGAAGGGCTCCGGACTCAGTAGAGTCTCCGCGTCGGTGACATGTCATTTTCCGGGCGCGAGGCAGGCCGGAAGCGACTGATCGGCCGCCCGCCGCCATCGGATACGACGCGGGCGCGGCGCGAGCCCCCGGGTTCGCGCCGGTGAATTCGGCTACGGGCGTGGAGAGGTGCATGGGGCGGGCGAGCGCGCTACAGCTGATCCTGCTCGACGGGGTCGAGGCGCGCATCGACGGTGAGGTGCGGCCGCTGGGCCCGCCGCAGCGGCGCGGGATCCTCGCGGTGCTGGCGATGCGGCGGCGGCAATGGGTTTCGGCCGCGGCACTGCTCAACGCGCTGTACGAGGACGAGCCGCCCGCCAGCGGGACCGCGGTGATCCAAACCCACATCTCGGCGTTGCGGCGGGTGCTCGAACCGACGCGGGCGCCGCGCACCCCGGCGGCGGTGCTGCTGTCCGGCCACGGCGGGTACCAGCTGCGGATCGATGACGATCAGGTCGACCTCGGGGTGCTGGAGCGGCTGGTGGCCGAAGCGGACCGGGCGCGCCGCGCTGACGACGGCGAGCTCGCCGCCCGCCGGTACGCCGAGGCGCTCGCGCTGTGCTCGGGCGAACCGCTCGCGGGCATTCCGGGTCCGTGGGCCGAGCAGCAGCGCGCGGCGCTGACCGAACGGCGGCTCGCGATCCTGGAGGACAGCCTCGAACTCGCGGTGGCGCGGGGGCGGGCCGATCAGGCGATCGACACGCTGCGGGAGCTGACGAACGAGCACCCGCTGCGGGAACGCCCGCGGGCGGTGCTGATGCGGGCGCTCGCCGATCGCGGCCGGCGCTCGGAGGCCCTGGCGGTGTATCGCGATACGCGGCGGCTGCTGGTCGATGAGCTGGGCGTGGAACCCGGCGCGGAGCTGCGCGCGCTGCAGGATCGGATTCTCGCCGGCTGGGAGGCCGTGCCCCCGACGCCGCCGGTCGCACCGGCGGCGGCCGGATCGGCAGCGGCCACACCGGCAAAGGTCACCTCTGCAACCGTCAACTCGAGTACAGCCACACCGGCAACGACCACCTCGAGTACAGCCACACCGGCAACAGCCAACTCGGCAACGGCCCATGCAGCGGCCAACTCGACGGCGGACATTCCGGCGCCGCTCGGTGCTGCGGCCGCCACACCCGCAGCGCTCGATTCGGCAGCGGCCACGCCTGCAACGCCCGGCTCGGCGACAGCCACACTGGCGACGGCCCAACCAGCGGTGGCCGGATCGACGACGGCCGACTCGGGTGCGGCCGGATCGGCAACGGCCACACCAGCGCCGGACAACTCGGCAACGGCCACAAAGGCAGCGGTCGGATCGGCAACGGCACCACCTGCAGCGCTCGATTCGGCGACAGCCACACCGGCGGCGGCCAACTCGGCAATGGCCAGCTCGAGTACAGCCACACAGGCTGCGGTCGGTTCGGCAGCGGCCAGCTCGACGGCAGCCATTCCCGCAGAGGTCAACTCAAGGGCGGACAATCCGGCAGGGCTCGGTTCGGCAGCCGCCACACCTGCAACGCCCGATTCGGCGACAGCCACACCGCCGCCGGGCCCGCCAGCGGTGGTCGGATCGGCGGCGGCCAACTCGAGTGCGGTCGGATCGGCAACGGCACCACTGACGGCGGGCCCACTGGCGGCGGTTGGATCGGTGGCCGCAGTCGGACCCGCACCGATTGACCCGGCAGCCGCAGTGGTCGGATCGGCGGCGGCACCACCTGCTGCGCTCGATTCGACGACAGCCACACCGGCGGTGGTCAGTTCAGCAGCGGCCACACCGGCAAAAGTCACCTCTGCAACCGTCAACGCGAGTACATCCACACCGGCAACAGCCAACTCTGCAACGGCCACACAGGCAGCGGTCGGATCGGCAGCGGTCGGACCCGTATCGATTGAACCGGCAGCCGCAGCGCCCGCAGTGGTCGTGCCTGCGGACAATTCCTCGGCGGCGGTCGTGGCACCGGCTATTGGTTCATCGGGGATGGGCCTGATCGCCAATGGTGCTGTGCCGACGCCCAATACACAGGTGTCAGCGTTGGTCGACCGGGATCGGGAGCTTGCCGAGCTCTCCGCTCTGCAACGCCGGGCGGCAGCGGGAGCCGGCGGGCTGGTCATCATTGCCGGTCGGCCTGGATACGGCAAGACCGCACTGCTGCGGGAACTTTCGCTGCGGAGCCCTCGCGCGTCGAGTATCGAGCTGACTGCGGGGAACGAGGACCTGGCCGGCGAACTGACGGCGGTTCTCGTACGCGCCGCGGCGACGGCGGCCGGTGGCCGGAACCCGGGTGGAGCACTCCCCCACGGCACGCCGGTGGCGGTGGCGGGGAGGGACGGGGAGCTCGCCATCGCGGGGCAGTTGCGAGAAGCGCTGGGCGAGTTGGGCAGCGGCGAGGCGGTGCTGGTGCTGGTCGACGGGGCCGAGCTGATGGATGAGCGGTCCGTGCGGGTGCTCATCGCGCTGGCGCCGGCGTTGCGGCGGTCGCGGGCGCTGATCGTGATGGCGCTGGACGGGCGTTTCTGGGATCCGGGGGCGGTGGAGCTGCACGCGCGGCTCGAGCCGGTGGCGGTCGCGGTGCTGCGGCTGCGGCGGCTGGGGCTCGACGCGGTCGGCGAGTTGTATCGGCGGCGGACCGGGGTGGCGTGCCCGCCCGAGCTGGCGGCGGAGATCGCGGCCGCGGGCGCGGACATCCCCCTGCTGGTCGACGCGCTGATCGCGGACATCGGTGAGCGCGGTGATCGCGGGCGGGTGCCGGAACAGCTGCTGGACGGGCGCTATTCGCGGGCGACGCAGCGCCTGCTGCGCGGGTTCTCCGCGCGCGGGTCGGCGATGACGCGGGCGCTGGCCGCCCTGGACGAGTTCGAGCCCGGGGTGACGGCGCTGGCCGCCGCGTGCGATCAGCCACCGAGCGAGGTCCGGCACCGCTGCGAATTGCTCACCGACGCCGGGATTCTCGCGGCCGCCGAGCCGCCGCGGTTCCGGCACCGCTTGATCGCCACGACCGTGCACTGGCTCGGCAGCCTCGGTGAATCGGCCCGATTCCGGACCGCGGCCGCGGAACACGAACGCGGCCGGGGCTATTCGGCGCGGCGGGTGGCGCGCTACCTGCGCGATCTGTGCGGGCCGGAGTTCAGCCGCTGGACCGTGGTGCTGGTGGACGCGGCCGAGGAGTGCCTGCGCGAGTGCGTCATCGTGGAGGCGGTGCGCTGGCTGGAACTGGCGCTGCGGATCTGCACACCGGAACAGCGGGACGAGCTGCTGGTGCGGCTCGGGCAGGTGCAGCTGTGGACCAATCCCGCTGCGGCGCGGGCGCATTTGACCGAGGCGCTGCTCGGGCAGCGCGCGCATGCGACGGCGACGACCGCGGCCGTGCCGCTGGCCTGGACGATGGCGATTCGCGGCGAGGCGAGCGCCGCCATGCGCATGCTCGACGCCGTGGTCGCGGAGACCGAGGACCGGGATCCGCACGGCGCGGCGGCGATTCGCGCCTCGATGTGGATGATCGCCGGGCTCTCCGCTCAGACGTGGCGCGAACTGGTCGCGGCGCAGCGGGATCGCGCCGCACCCGATCTCATCTCCGCGTCCATCATGACCTGGTCCGATGCCTTCGGCGTCCGGATCGACGCGCGGACCGCGGTGCGCGCGCTCGCCCCCGGGCACGCCGACGGCACGCTGCCGAGCCGGCTGCTCGGATTGCTTGCGCACCTGCACATGTGGGCCGGTGAGCTGGACACCGCGCTGACGCTCACCGAGCAGCGCGCGGACCAGCATTTCGGTGCGATCGACACCTATAGGGTCATACTGCGCTCCGAAATCATGCTGCGCGCGGGCGACTTTCGCGGCGTGCTGGCCGAATTGGGGCCGGTGCTGGGCGATATCGACGACGAGTTGATCGCTCCGCCCGCCGCGGTGGTCGCGCAGTACGCGCACGCGCTGATCGGCCTCGGGCGGCTGCGCGAGGCCGGGCACTGGCTGGACCGGCGCACCGCCGGCGCGAGCCCGGAGACCTGGGAGTGGACGGTGGTCCTGCACATTCGCGGCCTGCTGTGCGCCGCGCGCGGCGAATCCCGCGCGGCGATCGGCTATTTCCTCGAATGCGGGCGACGGGCCGGAGTCGTGGGCATCACCAACCCGGCCCACATCCCCTGGCGCAGTGCGTCGGCCATGGAGTTCGCCCGGCTCGGCGAACTCGACCGGGCACGCGAACTCGCGGACGAGGAACTGGCCCTGGCCGAACGCTGGAACACTCCCGCGACCATCGGAAGAGCTTTGCGCGCAAGAGCTTCGGCAGCCCCGGACGGCCCGGCGGCGGACATGCTCGACGAGGCCGTGACCATCCTGCGCACCCAGAACAGCCCCGTCGAACTGATCCCCGCCCTGATCGACCTCGCCCGCGCTCTCCACGCGACGGGCAATCCCACCCGCCCCGCACACCTGCTCGGGCAGGCTCGGGAACTCGCCGCCCGCATCGGTGCCCGCGAACTCACCGACATCGACACGATGACGGCGGCCATCGCCGCGACGGCCGCGAATCCCGCCGACCCGATCACCTAGTACGGACGCTCACAGCGAACTGCCGTGCAGGATCCGGGACAGCCGAGCGCGGATCAGCGGGCCGCCACCGCCGCCGCGGCCTGGTCGATGACGCGGACGACCGCGTCGGGGTGCGAGACCGCGATCGCGTGGCTGCCCGCGTGCTCGGTGACGACGGCCTTGGCGCGGCCGGCCATCTCGCGCTGGCCGGCGGGCGGGATCATGCGGTCGTCGGTGGCGACCAGATACCAGGACGGCAGGGTGCGCCAGGCCGGTTCGGCGGTCCGCTCGGTGAACGCCGCGACCGAGATGGGGCGCTGACCGGCGGCGAGAACCGCCGCCCGCACGGGGGCGACGTCCTGGGCGAAGTACCCGGGGAACTTCTCGTCCGCGATGCGCAACTCGGGAACGGGGTCGCCGCCCACCGGGTGCGGGACGGTGATCTCGGTTGCGGGCCCGCCGAAGCGGCCGTCGAGTTCGCCGAGGGATTCGCCCTTGTCCGGGGCGAACGCCGCGACGTAGACGAGCCCCGCGGCCTTGGCCGACCCGGCCGCGGCATTGGTGATGACCGCGCCGCCGTAGGAATGCCCGACCAACAGGGTCCTACCCGGCATGGCGTCGAGCAGACCGCGGATATAGGCGCTGTCGTAGGTCAGCCCGCGCAACGGCACCGCGGCGATGGTGACCCGAAACCCTTTGGCCTGCAACTGTTCCGCGACGCCGCCCCAACTGGATCCGTCGGCGAACGCGCCGTGCACCAGCAGGACGCCGGGCTTGCCCGGGTCGACGGCGGGCACGGTGGCGGGTGCGGCCTCGGGGGCGGCGGGCTTGTCGGCGGAGCAGGCCGCGGCGGCCAGCGTGAGGGTGAGCGCGCCCATGAGGATCATGGTGCGGCCGGACCGGCGAAGCGATGTACGCATGGGTGGTGATGCCTCTTCCGAAGTCGTTCGTCGCGGGTGTCTGCGCGACCGGCCGGAATCGTCCGGCCGCGGCACTCGGGGTGAGCGCCGGCCCCAACACTTGTCCCACCGACTCAACAACGACTGAACGATCTCGGAACGAGCAGCTCACGGGGTGAATTCATGGCGCGCGCAGCGTGATTCACCGGGCCGGGCGAGGGCGGCGGGGGAGAACGACAACGGCTCACCGGACCCGTTGGGCGGGCCGATGAGCCGTCGGTGGAACAGGGCGAAAGGGGTTAAGCGCGAACCTTGTTCACGATCCACAGGAGCAGGACCGCGCCGCCGAGACAGGTCAGGAAGCTGAAGATCAGGCCACCGCCGCGGACGTCGACGCCCAGGAGGTTGAGCAGGAACCCGCCCAGGAGGCCGCCGACGATGCCGACCACGACGTTCATGATCACGCCCTGCTGACCGTCCGTACCCATCATCTTGCTGCCGATCCAGCCGGCCAGACCGCCGATGATGATCCATCCGAAGAACCCGAGTGCGAGCATCACATCTCCTACCGATCGCCGGTGCAGTTCCGTGGTCTTCCCATGGTCACCCGTCCATCGGCGGAAATCGGACGCTGACACGCCGGTCGCGGACATCGAAATCTGTGTTTTCTTGCTGGCAGTATCGAGAGAGAACCGAGAATCGCTGGTCACAGGCTCGTAGCAGGCGTTCGGCACGGAAACCCGCGCGAGGAGATCGCCGGGGTCAACGGCACCAGGAACGTGGAGGACTCGATGGACTCGAACATCCGGATTCGGCGCGCGCACCGGTGGCTGGGCATCGCGTTCGCGGCGACCATCCTGATCGTGTTCCTCGGGCTGGCGCTGTCCGGGCCGGACTGGCTGTACTACCTGCCGCTGTTCCCGCTGGGGCTGTCGTTCCTCACCGGGGCGTACCTGTACGTGCGCTGGTACACCGGCGCACGGCGCACCCCGGCCGTCGCCGGGGCAGGCTCGGCGTCGCGGGTCCGGCCCGTGCACCGCTGGTCGGCGGTGATCTTCACCCTGAGTGTGCTCGCCACCTCGGTCGCCCTGTCGCTGCCCGAGCCGATCGAATGGGTGTCCTACATCCCGCTGTTCCCGCTGCTGGCCCTGCTGGTCACCGGCCTGTCGATGGCGCTGCGGACGCGGCGCGCGCGGCCGGCCCCGGCGCGGGGCTGAGCACCCCGCCGCCGGGCGATCGGGAACCGCCACCGCCGGTGGGCCGGCATCGCATTCGACGATCCGGCTACGGCGTGCACCAGATGGTGCGGGTGAAGACCGCGGTGAGGGTGTCGACCTTGGCGGTCGGGTCGGTATCGGGTGCGAGGGAGTGTTCGTAGCCGGCGCGCCACATCATCGCCATCAGCGCATCGGCCAGGAGCGGGGCGGGCGGGCCGGACGGGGCACGGCCCGCGGCTCGTTCGGCGTCGATCAGGGCGGAGAGCCTCGTAAGGATACGCGTGTGCGCCTCGGCCCAGGCGGTCTCGACCCGCTCGTCGCGCTCGGTGGAGCCGAAGGCGCGCAGGAGGGGACCGTGGTGACGCCAGCGGTCGAGGTAGCGGGCTATCGCGCGGTGGAAGGCCTCGGGCAGGGGCGGGGTCAGGTCGTTCATGAGCTCACCGAGCTCGGCGAGGCTATCCGCGACCAGGGTGTAGACGACGGTGTCGCGGGAGTCGAAGTAGAAGTAGAACGTCGAGCGGGACAGGCCCGCGCCCTTGGCCAGTTGATCGACGGTGATGGCGGACAGGGGTTGTTCGGCCAGCAGGCGGCGTGCCGTCTCGAGGATGGCGGCCTCGCGCTGGTCACCCTTGCTGGGACCGCGGCGGCCGCGAGTGGGCGCGCGGCCCTGTTGCGCGGTCACCGCGTCCCGTTCGCCAGTTCGTCCCGATACACACGGGCGAGCTTACCGAGGGCCGGGCAGCCAGGGTGCGCGCAGCAGTTGCTCGGTGAGGCCGGTGAGGAATCGGGTCTGGCGGTGGGCCAGCACGGGATCGAGCCTGTCGAGCTCGCCGCCGGGACTCACCCGAATCAGGTAGTTCGGACCGGCGATCGCGGTCACCGTCGGAATACCCAGGCGGAAGGGACCTGTCGCCTCACCGTAGAGGTTGTTCGTATACGGGCGCGCGACGATGGTGCGGTCCAGATCGCTGGAATCCAGTGCGGCCGCGACGGTTCCGGTGAGCTGCTCGTTGTTGCCGACGCCGAGGACGAGCATTTCCGGCGCACCGGTCGCCTGCCACGAGCCGTCCGCGCCCGAATCCCATTGCAGCGCACCGAGATGCTCGGGGACAACGGCGGCCACGATGCGATCCCTGATCTCGGGATGCTGTTCGAGCCATCGATCCGGATGCACGCCGCTGCTCGACGACGTCATGTGGGTCGGCGAGAAGACGACGCAGATGTCCCGATCGCGGTGCCCGACAGGGATTTTCGTGAAGTAGTCGGCCATGGCGAGGACGGCGGCCGCGCCGTTCTCCTCGATGGCGTTCTGACCGTCGGTGTGCGTCATGAGCAGTACAGCGCCCGGCTTGTTGCCGTTGCCGGGCACAGTCGCGACCAGATAGTCGATCGTGGCGAAGGGATCGGTGTCGGCGGTCAGGGTCAGGGTCGCGGTGACCGGTCCCCGCGCGAGCATCGCGCGCAGCCGGGCGCCCTGCTCGCGGTCGAGGTGCAGCCCGGGCAGCCCGTCCTGCGGTTGCTGATGCGGGGTGTACTGACCGCGCGCGTCCTCGGGCGCGAACGGCAGGATCGAGATCGCCGCCAGCGCGCCCCGTTCACGCAGTGCGCTGAGCTTCTCCCCCGTGGCGCCGAGCCACAGCCTGGAGATGTCCTCGAACGCGGAGTCCAGTAGCAGCGTGCGCGGTCGCGCGGTCACGGTGACCGGGGCGAACACGCCCGCGACGAGCTTGGTGACGGGCCGGTCCACCATCGCGATCCGGCCGGTCAGGTCGGCTCCGCCCGCGGCGTCGGCCACGAGCCCGGTGATGCCCTCGGCCGGCGTCGTACCCGAATACGGCCAGTAGTAGGCGACCGGAATCCGGTGCGTCTCCCCCGTCGCCTCGGTCACCGTCAGTGACCAGTCGCGGGCGTTCCAATATTTCAGCGGGGTCGGGAACCGTTCGACCTCGAGGCCGAACGACGCCAATTCCGCTGCGAGAGAGTCGATCCAGCGCCGGTGCGCGGGGCTGCCGGTGAATCGCGGTCCGCACGCGGCCATGCGCTCCACCCAGCGCCACATCGTCTCGGCGTCGAGCAGGTCGGGGCCGGGCGGCGCGGCGGCGGCTCCTCGGGGCAGCGCCAGTGCGCCCAGCGCCGCCAGCGAGCCGGCCAGCAGGGTGCGCCGGTTCAGGGATTTCAAGGGTTGGACATCGCTCACGCAGGCCATGGTTCATGCCCGGCGAGCAATAGTCAACACAGTGTCGAGAAATATGGACATATCGTTGATTCTATGGTTATCGTGTTGCCCACGTCACAGCGAGCCACTCGGCACGTGACGGATTCTCAGCTCCGGCACTAAGGAAATCCATGAAGAAACCCCTGATCCTGGCCTGTTCGCTGCTCGCGGCCGCGAACCTCGCCACCGCCGTCGCACACGCCGACGACGCGTCCCCCGCCGACGTGCGGTTCACGGTGACACCGGGCGAGACGGCCACGGCGATCACCATCGACGCCGGCGCACTGCGGGTCGAGAACGGGGTGTTCAGCATCGAGTCCCCGCGCGGGGACACCCTCGCCCGAGCCGAGATGTCCTTCCGCGTGGACGATTTCGTCTTCCCCATCGATGCCGCCATCACCGGCCGCGACGCCACCCTCACTCCGCGACTGGATCTCGCGCACGCCGCCTACCGGCCCGTCGCCCTGCCCTTCGAGAACGAGGCCCCCTGGAAGACCCAGTACGAACGCGAACAGGCCGCCTGGGCCCGGCTCACCTCGACCCTGCAACTGGGCGCGGCCATCGGCACCGCCGTCGGCGGCATCGGCGGCGCGGCCGTGGGCTGCGTACTGGGCGGAATAGCCGGGGCCACCATCGCTTCGGCGGCGATCATCGGCCTGTTCGGCGGCTTCATCCCCGCCGCGGCGGTCGGCTGCCTCGGCGGCATCGTGGCGCTCGGCCCGCTGGGCACCCTCGCGGGCACCCTGCTCGTGACCGCTCCCGTGACACTGCTGGCCGCCGCCCAGTACTTCACGACGATCAATTCCCCACTGCCCAAACGATGATGCGGTACGCCGCTCAGCGCGGGACGACCACCAGCTCACCCGCGGTGCGCAGGTACAGGGTGTGAGTCACCGGATCCGCCGCGAATCCGAACAACGGTGAATCGCCCGCGGGGATCGAACCTTTCGACTGCCCGTTCAGGGTGTCGATGACGAGGATCTCGCCGTCGAGGTATTCCGCCTGGGTCACGTACGCGGTGTGGGTGGCGCGGTCGGCGGTCAGCAGGCCGTGGCCGTCGGTGTCGATGGTGGCGAGCACCGTCCGGCGGGCCAGGTCCACGGCATAGACCAGGTCGTCGTACTTCGCGTACGCGGTGCGCGAGACGGGATCCAGCACGAGATCGTTGCCGTTGCCGGCGGCGGGCAGCGCGATGAAATCGATCGTCCGGCGGGAGTCCAGATCCACGACCAGAATGCCCGTCACCGGATTCATCCGATCGGGATTCTGGTACTTGGTGATGACGTAGGCCGTGCGCGCGGTCTCGTCGATTTCGGTGTGAAAGGCCGCGCTACCGACGGGGATCGACTCCAGAACCGACGCGGTTCGCGGGTCGATCACCGTGAGGGCGGAGTGGCGGTTGGCCATGTCGGCGGGCGCCTGATACACCGACTCGAAGCTCTGAAGATTGGTGACGTACACCAGATGGGTGACGGGATCGACGGCGATCGACTCCGCTTGTTTGCCGGTCTGCACCGTCGCGACGGGCGTGTTCGTCGCGGTGTCCACGATGATGACGCCGCCCGGCCGATTGTCGCGCTGATCGCCGGGGTACACGGCGTACAGGCGGCTCAGTGCGGGGTCGACGGCAAGCTGGGTCACGCTCTCGGCGAGCGCGATGGTGGCCGTCACCCGGTTCGTCCTGCCGTCGATGACCGACACGGTCTTGTCCTGATTGGACACGTAGATCGATCCGGTGCCGGAATCCACCGCGGGATCCGCGAACTCCGTCGATCTGCCGACCGAAATCGCCGCGTAGGAAGGACTTTCGGGGCCGCCGGATTCCTTTCCGGCGAGGGTCACGACGCCGACGAGAACGAGCAGAACCACCACGGCGGCACCGACCGCGGCGAATATCCGGGGCCGGTTCGACCCCGGCCGGCCGGGCGCCGGCGCCGGGAAGTTCGCCGGTCCGGGCACAGGGGCCGGATAGTACTGCGCCGCAGGCGCTTTGGACATTGACACCACCGGTTCGGCCCGTCCGGCAGGGACCGCGTTCGCGGTACCCGCATCGCCCCGCACAATCCGTTCGTCCATTGCCCGTCAACCCCCACTCGTCCCCGGCGAACCGGCCCCGACCGTACCAAGGCCCGCCGCGCCGGGCACGATCGGCCATTCCTTCGCGATCACAGTGCACAAAGGCGCGGCGACAATTCCGTTCAACTGCCGAGTGACAGTGATTTCGGATAGTGAAAACATCCCAAGTTATGACGAGAAGCACTCGGGTGCAATGGCGTACCCGTGTTCACAGGGGGCGGAATTCGGCGCGCCGCAGCAACTTCGCGCTCGCGGTGGCGCTGGGCGTGTGTGCGGGACTGTCGATCGCGCCCGGGACGGCCGGGGCGGAGCCCGAGGCCGCGAGCGCGGCGGTGGACCGGCAGGAACGGGTGCTGTCGGAGCGGGACGGGATCGTGGTCTCGGCCGTGAGTTACCTGCTGCCGCTGCCGGCGGGCGCGCCGGCGCATCCGGCCGAGTGTGACCGGGTCGGATACCTGCGGTACCGGACCGCCGAGGGGGCCGCGGACTCCGCGGGAGCCGACCGGATCGTGATCCAGGAGCAGGGACTCGGCGGCGGGGCGGTCAATTCCGATGGGGTGGCGGCCAATACGGTGCGGTCGGCGCGATCGATGGGGCAGCACATCGAGTTCTGGGCGCTCGCACGGCGCAGTACATGCCTGGACGAGACCTTCGGATTCGATGCCGCGCTGCGCAGTGGAAACTACCTCGACGCGGTCGACTTCTATTTCAACGGCAAGGAACTCGAGGGGCGGCGATTCCCCGGGTTCAAAACCAATGATCAACTCGCGGTGCTCGATTCCATGGGAATGGAGCGCGTGCTGTGGGATCAATTCGAGGTCATGCGGCACGAACTGCCGACACGCGAAGAGCGGCAGCGGAAGTTCGTGTGCACCGGCATCTCGCTCGGCGGGCTGGTGACCGGGTTCTTCGCCGACTGGAACTTCGGGGCCGCCGGGCACGGAGCCGACCAGTGCGCCGCGTTCGCCGCGCAGGATTCGATGGTCTCCTCCGATCCCGTCGCGCTGCAGAACACCCCGATTCTGCGCGACCTCACCGACGCGCTGATCACCCCCTTGGACGGGGTGCTGCAGACCGGTTTCAAGGCCGGGATGCTACCGCGCACCTTCGGATCCATTCCGGTGCTGGGCGCGCGGACCTTCCTGCTGTACCGCCTGGCCGGGCTGGCCGCGCACCTGGACCCGGACGGGGAGAGCCAACTGCTCGCGCACCTGCCGCGCGATCCCGAAATCGAACTGACCCTGAACTTCCTGACCTCCCCGACCTGGGCGGGCTTCGCCGCCAACGGCGCGGACGGATCGGCCGCCATCCGCGAGTTCCGGTTCACCAACACCGCGCTGCTGGGCATGCTGATCGACAACAACTCGGCCAACTTCGTGCTGACCCAGCAGGGTTTGGGAGCTCTGGACGGCGGACCCGTCGAGCTCAAGTCCTTCCCGACCCCGGGCGAGGTCACCCAGATTCCGCTGATCGGATCGTTCCTGCGCATGAGCGCCGGCACGCAGCAGCGTGTGTTCCCCACCGACCGCGCCGCGCTCTACACCTGGCGCAACTACAACGATGTGCGCGGAATCCCCTACACCGCACCGAATCACGAGGTCGCCGACATCGTCGAGGTCTCCCGCCAGCTCGGCACCGGATCGCCCGGCGCCTACTGGGAGACCTATTTCCCGCTGCGCCTGGTGATCGACATCGGCGCCGGATTCGGCGGCTCGCGCACCGGCGAGATGGCGGCCCTGACCGGGCGGGCGCTCTCGCGCACCAAGCCGAACTTCGTCGCCTTCGCCGGTGACAGCCCCGTCCCGCCCGCCGTGGGAACGCTGTTCCCCGCCCCGGCTCTGGCTCAGGTGGTGACCCTGCCCGGCTACAACCACGTCGACACCATCGGCGCGGCGGCCGTGCAGAACGACGGCCAACCCGACCACAGCGGGCAGCAACTGGCCGCGTTCATCAAGAGCCTGGGTTAACGGCGACCCGAGCACCCCAGTGGCGGCTGCGGCCTTCGGGCGGCGGCCGCCGACTCCTTGCCGCGGCGGCACATCCGCTCCCGCGGCAACCGCCCCGCCCGCGCGAAATTGCTGGTGAAACGGCCCGAAATGTCGTTAACATCCGTAAGTGCGCGCAGAAAGACAGCCCTCCCACCGGATCGTGCGGCCGGGAACACCCGGGGACATTCCGATCGTCGCCCGGCTGCTGGCCCGAGCGCTCGAAGACGACCCGCTGAGCCGATGGTGGTTCCCCGCCCCGAGCCGGCGCCAGGCACAGGTGGAACGGCTGATCGCGTCCTCGGCGTGGGACGCCTACCGCCGCAACGACGGAATCGACATCGCGACCGACACGGCCGGGGTGATGACCGGCGCCGCGCTGTGGCAGAGCACGCAGTACCCGTGGCGGGTCGGGCCGTCGTTCGAACAGCGCGTACAGGGATGGCGGATGTTCGGGCGACGCGCGCGCATGGCCACCGAACAGGCGCACGCGGTCGCGGCCCTGCACGCGCCCGAACACCATTGGCACCTCACCTCCCTGGGCACCCGCGCGGACATGCGCGGGCTCCACTACGGCAGGGAACTGCTGGAATGGGGCCTGGAACGCTGCCACGCCGACCGGCTGCCCGCCCATCTGGAAACGAGCAACGGCGACAACGTCGCGTTCTACGAGAAGTTCGGCTTCGAGACCACCGGGGTCCTCGACCCACCCGGCGGTCGCCCCCGGACATGGGCGATGCGGTACGAGCCCTAGGCCAGGCGACACGCGCCGCCGCGCCACCGGTCAGTCGTCGGCGTCGTCCCCGGAATCCGGTCCCCCATCGTCGCCTCCGCCGCGAATGCTCCACAGCAGACCGTCGAGCTCGTCGGGCTTGACCAGCACATCGCGGGCCTTGGAGCCCTCGCTCGGGCCTACCACGTTGCGGGTCTCCATCAGGTCCATGAGGCGGCCGGCCTTGGCGAACCCGACGCGCAGTTTGCGCTGGAGCATCGAGGTCGAGCCGAACTGGGAGGTCACGACCAATTCGATGGCCTGGACCAGCAATTCGAGATCGTCGCCGATATCGGCGTCCACATCCTTCTTCTCCCCGGCCTTGGCGGCGGTGACGCCGTCCTGGTACTCGGGTTCGGCCTGCGTCTTGGCGAAATCGACGACGGCCGTGATCTCCTCGTCGGAGATGAAGGCGCCCTGCAGGCGAGTCGGCTTGCTCGCACCCATAGGCAGGAACAGGCCGTCGCCCATGCCGATGAGCTTCTCCGCGCCGGGCTGATCGAGGATGACCCGCGAGTCGGTGAGCGAGGAGGTCGCGAACGCCAGCCGCGAGGGCACATTCGTCTTGATCAGGCCGGTGACCACGTCCACCGACGGACGCTGGGTCGCCAGCACCAGGTGAATGCCCGCGGCACGGGCCTTCTGGGTGATGCGGACGATCGCGTCCTCCACATCGCGCGGCGCGGTCATCATCAGGTCGGCGAGCTCGTCGACGATCGCCAGGATGTACGGGTAGGGGCGGTACACGCGCTCGCTGCCCAGCGGCGCGGTGATCTGCCCGGACTTGACCTTGCGGTTGAAGTCGTCGATATGGCGAACCTTGTTGGCCTGCATATCCATATAGCGCTGTTCCATCTCCTCCACCAGCCAGGCCAGGGCCGCCGCGGCCTTCTTGGGCTGGGTGATGATGGGGGTGATGAGATGCGGAATGCCCTCGTACGGGGTCAGTTCCACCATTTTCGGGTCGATCAGGATCATGCGCACCTCGTCGGGCGTGGCCCGGTGCAGCAGCGAGACCAGCATGGAATTGACGAAGCTGGACTTGCCCGAACCGGTCGAACCCGCGACCAGCAGATGCGGCATCTTCGCGAGATTGGCCGCCACGAACTCGCCCTCGATGTTCTTGCCCAGCCCGATCACCAGCGGATGATGATCCCCGCGCGTGGAGGACGCCTTCAGAACGTCGGCCAGGCGCACCAGTTCGCGATCGGAGTTCGGCACCTCGATGCCCACCGCGGACTTGCCGGGGATGGGCGCGAGCAGGCGCACGTTCTCGGTAGCGACCGCGTAGGCGATGTTGCGCGCCAGCGCGGTGATCTTCTCGACCTTCACGCCCGGGCCGAGCTCGACCTCGTAGCGGGTGACCGTCGGGCCGCGCACGAAACCGGTGACCGCGGCGTCGATCTTGAACTGGACCAGGACCTCGGTGATCGCCTCGATCATCGATTCATTGGCCGCACTGCGCTGTTTGGGCGGCTCGCCATCGGTCAGCAGGGACAGCGGCGGCAGCTGGTAGTCGCCGTCCACCTCGCGGTCGGTGACGAACTCGAGCTGCTGCGGCGGGGGCGGGGTCTGATCGACGACCTTGGGCGGGGCCTTGCGCGCCTTGGCCTTCGGCTTCTCCTCGGCGGCCGCGGGCACGGGGGCCACTGCGTTCTTGGCGGCCTGCAGCGGCGGTTCGCCGATGATCTCGGTGACCGAATCCGAGCCGCTGAACTCGTCCGGCGGGTAATTGTCCGAGGGGTTGCGCCCGCGCCGGCGGCGCGTGCCCTGGTGCAGCGGGAAGCCGTCCGCGTCGTAGTTGGCCGGATCGTAGAGCCCGGGCTCGTCGGAGTAACGCTCGTATTCGTCACCGCCGCTGCCCGTCCCGAAGATCTCGCGCAGCGCGTCCGGAACCTCTCGCACGGTCGTGCCGGTGAGCAGCAGCAGCCCGAAACCCGCGGCCAGCAGCAGCAGGGGCACCGCCAGGAAAGCGCTGAGGCCGTCGCGCAGCGGACCGCCCATGACGAAACCGGCGAACCCGGCCGCATGCGCACGACCGTGATAGTCCGTCGGCGCGCCCGCGGCCAGATGCCACAGGCCCAGGACCGGCAGCCCGGTCAGCAGACTGCCCAGCACCAGGCGCGGGCGGATCTCCGGATTCGCCTCGGTGCGCATGAGAATCACCGCGATGCCGACCAGAACGAAAGGCAGTGCGGCCGCGACGGATCCGACGACCCAGCGGGTCACCGCCTCGACCCAGTTCCCGATCGGGCCGCCCGCGGACAACCAGACCGCGGCCACCACCACGAACGCGACGGCGAACAGGCCCAGCGCGATCCCGTCCCGCCGGTGCCCGTGCTCGATGTCGCCGGCCTTGCTGACCGCCCGGGTGGCCGCGCCGAGTCCGCGCGCGAGCATGTTCCAGCCGGTGGTGACTCCCCGGCGCACCACCGCCAGCGGCGCGGTGTCGGAGGACCTTCGAACCGCGGGACGCCGCGCCGGAGCCGGGCGGCGTGCCGGGCGCGGGGCTCGCCCGGCCGCCGGTTGCGCACCGCGCGCGGGCGTACGAGGAGCGCGGGCCTTGGACCGCGCAGGCGTCTGGCCCCGCGCCGATCCCGCTCGCGAACGTGGGTTTGCGGTACCGCGGGCCTTCCCTGCCATGCGTCCAGGCTAGCCGCAACCGCACCATACAAACCATCCGCAACACACGACCCACGCATATCAGGCCATGTGGCGCTCACCTCGTCCACCGGTGATCAGGTGGTCGCGGCCGCTATCGAGTGGAACACAGGTGCGGCCGAACCGGTGGGAAAACACGCCCGGGCAGCGAACGGATCAGACGCTGCGGTCCAGCGCGTACACCGCTTCCACGTCCGCGGGATCACCGGTGGCCTCCAGGCGCACCGCGTTGCGGCCGAACGCGTGGAACAGCAACTCCGACGGCTTGCCCGCCAGGACCACCGTGCGCTCCCCCGCCTTGTGCGCCACCACGCGCGCACCCTCCGGGGTCGTCAAGGCGATGGTGACCGGGGACTTGCGATACGCCATGCGCGACAGCTTGGTCAGCACGTTCCACAGCGCGGTCTCGTCCGCGGCGGACAGCTCACGCGGGACCCAGTCCGGGCTCGCCCGGCGCACGTCCTCGTGGTGCACGTACATCTCGGTGAGATTCATCAGGGAGTCGAAGGGGCGCAGCAGCAGCGGCGGGCCGGTGCGCACCTGCTCGAGCAATTGCGGGAAGGGCCGCTGCGCGACCTTGCGCTGCACGCTCTCCAGATGCGGAGCGAAGGGCTTCAGCAGGATGCCGGGCGCGGCGTCCGGGCGGCGCTCGCGCACGATCAGATGGGCGGCCAGATCACGCACCGTCCATTCCCCGCACAGGGTGGGGGCATCCGGGCCAACTTCGGCCATCGTCTGCACCATTGCTCGACGTTCCCGCTGGGCCATGCTCATACCCGAACCCTAACCGGACAAACCATCCCTCGCATCGTGCGGTAGCCGGGAGGCATCACCCCGCAGCCTTCTTAAGCGAATCACCCGGTTCGCCATAAGCCCGGCCGCCGATCATGAATGGCATCGGATCCATCAGCGGCAAATGAACGGCTACCCATAAACCGCCGCCGCGCACCCGGTTCCGGGTTGGCGTCATCCAATTCGGGTCGGTAGCTTGATCACTCGGTCCATCAGGGTCATGGACCGTAGCTTACGAAGGGCAACATCTTGAAGAAGATCGTCAGCGGCGCGGCCGTGATGGTTGCGACCATCGGCTCGCTGCTCGCCGGTACGACGGCTCCCGCCACCGCGCAATACGCACAGAACTACGGCGCCATCGCGCTCTCGCCCTCGACCGGGCGCATCGGCTACTCCGCCGACTACGGCAACACGAATGCCGCGCAGGACGGCGCGATGAGCGAGTGCAGCTACAACGACTGCCGCGTGGTCGCGTGGTTCTCCAACGGCTGTGGCGCGGTGGCGTATTCCTCGCGCACCCGGATGTACACCTACGGCGCGAACTCCTCGCGGGCCGCCGCCCGCACGCAGGCGCTGAACCGCAACGGCGCCGGCGCCTCGGTCATCCACTGGAACTGCACCAGCGGCTACTCGCTCTAATTCCGAATTACATCAGGGGAGAAATTCGTTGAAGCACACCATTTTCCGCGCCACCGCCGCCGTGGCGCTGGCCGCCTCGGCCTTCGGCCTGGTGGCCTGCAGCACCAGTGAGAGCACCTCCGACGGCCCGAGCACCACCACCTCCGCGGCCGGCGGCAAGTTCGAGGGCAGTGCCGGAGATGCTCAGGAGACCGGCGCCGCGCCGTCCACCCCGGAGATCCCGAACCTGGCCAAGCCCACCGTGGCCGAGCTGAACGACAAGATCACCAAGGCGTTCGACCCGACCATCGACGCCAAGACCAAGGTCTCCTGGATCGAGGACGCCGGCCAGGATCCCGAACTGGTCGCCAAGCTCGTCGACGCCGCCAAGAAGAACGACGTCAAGGTCGAGGTCATCAGCGTGCCCGAGCCAGTCGACGGCAAGATCAAGGCCGACGCCAAGGTCACCATCGGCGGAGCACCCGTCGACAATGCAACCGTCGAATTCGTCGCCGAGGACAACCAGTGGAAGGTCGACCACCAGTTCGCGTGCCGCGTGGTGCGGGCCGCGAACCTGAATTCCGCCGCCTGCCAGGACGAGTGAACGTTCGCTGACACCCGCCCCGGCAGCCCCGCTGCCGGGGCGCAGGGCAACCCGGGTTCGCCGACCGCTCGTAAGGCAACCCACACCCGTCCGGCCGAGAGTGACGACGTCGCCGGATCGGCGATACCACTACCGGCCTCGGCCGCAGCGTGCCGGACTCACTCATCCACGCCGCCAAAGACCTCGACGGCCTGGACCCGGATGCCCTCGCCCGAACGGGGAGCGCCGTGCATACACCGGCGGGGCCGACTCGAGGCCCCCGGGCGTAGCGGCGAATTTGTTCATACCGCTTGATCATTCGAAGCGGCGGTAGGCAGCCATGCCCGCGCAACATTCTTGAATGCGCATATTTCAATCTAGGTATCCCGTGACCACGCTCGGCGCATCGCACCGCGGGCACTACGCGGAAGCGCGCGGCCCCGGGGGGGGGCGGGCGCGGGCCG